>JAMOOT010000104.1 GCA_027065215.1 Candidatus Omnitrophota bacterium
AGAAACACTACAGAACAGGTAGTCAATAACTTGTGTATTTCTTTTGTCTTATCTATGTACAAATATCTCTTCTCATCTGTCCGTAACTTCTTAAAATCTTGTATCCCTATCGGCATCAATTTATTCATATATGCCTCCTACATCAAGATTATCCTACCACGTAGATATATTTTCATAAAAACCATTCCTAACTTCAACAAAATACAGATATAAACAATCCAAGATAAAGTAATATCAGCTCAAGAAAAGAGACCTCTGTCTCGCGCATCACCATCCAATATAAAGAGAATAGGTATCCAAATAAGTATAAAGAAACCATAAGTACACCCGTAGCCAAGATGTGGCCATTGGTATAGGCCAACCCAATCGGAAGGGATAAGGCTAATATAATCGTTGCTGATCCAATATCTTGGATCCTCCTCAACGCCATACCACACCAAACTCCAGTAAGAGGTAAAATCACAAATGGAACATCTGTCCCTAACAGCACATCTGAAACCGAAATTGCCCTGCCTTCTAAAACATAAAACACAACCCCCGGCCAAAGGAGTAAAGCCAAATCGACTATGTTTACCCCCCTTGCTAATACCCATATCGACAAAAGCAAAATTACCACATTGAGAAAACCTATATGCCATGACACCACAAATGAAGAAAAAAATAATAACATCCCCGACAAACCAAAAAGGCACTCTAATACAACAAAAAATCTATTATTATCTAATCGAACTGACATACCAAATCACTCCACTTATTCCAATCACAAACCATAACCTTACCCAATACCACCGCAGACAATTCCAAACCATTCTTAGCCCCACTCCATATCTAATAAGTAATTCCCTTACTTTTTCAGTAGAAAGCAGATCGCACCGCAAAATACGCGAGGCAACATAACTGATATAGATCTTCGGGCCCCAACCTAATACTGGTAAAGAATTTAAATTGAGCATTAAATTCCACCATATCTCTTGCCAAGAGAATAACATTATCAATGCCAAGATCTCTCCCACACGCAACTTTCCTAATACCCAAACAATTGGAAAATATCTCCCTTCCAACATCAAAAGAGAAACTATCAAACCAATAATCACTCCAGAGGATATAATAACTGCCAACCAACTAACCGGTATCCTTTCGTTTTCCTTATCTATCTTATCTGAGAGAAATAGAGGGAAAAGGACAAACAACAGAATTAACTTCTCCCCTCCGAAGTAAATCGATAACACGCGCAAGGTATTCAAGAAGAGATACTCATTCCATTGCCGATGAGGAGATGACAAAACTTTATAGACCGAAAAAAGTATTAAAAACCAAATTAAAGGCAAACACATTTCTTTCTCCACACCCTGAACAAAGATTCCCGAATGGATCATAACCAAAGACCACCATCCAGAAAATAATCGAGCATACCGAGAATTCTTTTCCTCAGTCCAAATAAGTAAATCTAAAACTCCCAGTATAGATATCCCCAACCACCCTCCATACCAAACAAATACAAACAGCAATATCAGAAATAACCAACGCCTTACATTAGAAGAAAGCAAGAAAACAGAACCAAAACCCAATAATGGGATTGCCCTGACATCTTTCATCAATGCAACCACAAGGCAAGAAAGAATAAACAGCAAGATATACTGCTTTGTAATTCGGCGAGAAATAATATCCATTACCAATACGAGCAATAAAAATCCCGCTAAAGTCCAAATAACCTCTTTCATTTCAACCACCACCAATAAAACCCAAGCAAAGCCATTGCTAACTCAGGCCAGGTCATACCCAATAACCAAAGTGCAAAAAGCACTAATCCCAATAATGCCCAATAAACTCCCCCCACTGATAAGAGTAAGATTAACCCTGCCCAAAACAGTTCTCTAACCCCTTGCCTATAGACCAAGAGACCAACTGCAAACAGAATAAGGCCCACAGGCACATAAACACCCGCCTGCATAACACGAAACAAGACATAAAGCAAGAACAAAGGGACTGGGAGAACACACACTCCAGGCCGAATATCTATTGAACTAAATAAAAGAATGGAAGACAACAGTGCAACTATAAAACCATGATCTACCATCTGTAAGGACCTTGGGCTCTGGGCAACAAGAATTGTATAAAACCTTATCACAAACAAAATCAATAAGATAGAAGCCAAGATAGTCCCAATTCCATCGCGTGGTAAAACTCTTCTCAATCTTACCAAATAAAGGATTAATAATAAAAGCGATACAAGGAGTTGCGGAAAAAGATATGGGCACAACGATAAAAGGCCAAATAGATACTCTAATCTGCGAAACCGTGCTGATAACAACAACGATAGACCTGCTAATGCAATAGAAAGCCCATCAACTACTACCATCATCCTCCACGAGAATTGAGCATCTCATCCATCATATTTAGGTAGTCAATAATTAAACGCGTAATAAGAAATCTTTCCCTTACTACCTCTTTACCTCTTTTCCCTAACTCCCGTCCCATATCTGGATTCTTAATCAAATCTATTATCCTACGGGCAAAGGTCTCATGATCAGTGGGCTCTACCAAAAAACCTGTCTGACCATCTGTAATTTGCAGAGGGATCCCACCCACTCGCGAGGCAACAACTGGTTTTTCCTTCCATAAGGCTTCGGTAACTGTCAACCCAAAACCTTCTTTGAGGGATTTCTGTACTACCACTGTAGCAACCCTTTGTAACACATTTACTAACATATGATTTTCTACCGTAATTAATATAACATCTTTGTTATCAATGTGATTCTTTGCTCGACTAATTACCTTTTGATATATTTGCCAACCCTCAGGGTCGTCTGTGGCCATAGAACCGCAAAGTATGAGGCGACAATCTATCTCCTGTCTTACTCTCTCATAGACATCTAACACACCCAAGGGATCTTTCCACTTATCGAATCGAGAGATCTGCAAGAGAATTGGTTTATCAGATGGTATTTTGAATTTCCTCAGGTGGGATTCAATTATTGATTCGTCTAACTCCCTATTCTTAGGAGAAAGAGGATCTATTACTGGGAAAAATATTCTCTGCTCTACTGGGAGATCATGTTTCTTGTATTGTTCACTTGAGACAATTACTTCTTCATATCTTATGATAAACCTCTTCAAAAAATCCCAAAGTATCGGATTAGGATTTGACAAGTCCACATGGCAACGCCAAACCCAAGGCTCCCTTTTATGATAAAACTTTACTAACGGAAGCGGCTGAGGGTCATGGATTACAACCATATCATGATCAATATGCGTATATGTGGAAAAATCTTCATTGGTTTGTAAGTATAACTTCTTCTTATTTTTACTCAGGTTTATCTCATCTCCCTGCAGTGCGTTATGAAATTTTTTAGTAATCTCAAAAAAATCCGGGCTCCCTTTTAATATCCTCCAACCAGCATCTATGCCAATATCGTTTAATAATGGGACAAGGGAGCTCAACATCTCCGCTACCCCTCCACCGTAATAGGTCGAATTTATATGAACCATAGAACGGTTGTATAGTCTGGCGGCCAATCTATAAATAGAAACTATTACTTCCTCTCCCACGATGTCCACATAATCTACTACGCTTGTTCTCATAGCGCCCCTCCCAACTTTTTAAGCAAATTTCTAACTTCATCTGGATCATCTAATCTATACTTAGCCTTAGAGATACCAAACCCTACCTTTATAGAATAGGCCTCCTGCGGAACGACCTCAAACATATCTTCATCTGTCCAATCGTCACCTATCACCAGTATAAAATCATAATCAGCCTTAGCCAACCAGTGCAGTATTGCACGACCTTTGTTAATACTTGTATTTTTAACCTCCAAAACTTTGTTACCCTCTAAAACCCCAATTTTCAAATTAGCAATTAATTGCAGAAGTGCATCTTTTAATTCTCTCGCCCTAACTGTAGCCAATATTGGATCGCACCTTCGATAATGCCACACCAAAGAAAACTCTTTCTCTTCTACAAAAGAACCCGGTGTTCGATCAGTATAAAGATCCAGAATCGGACGCACCTTTTCTTTCCACTCATTGTCAAACAACTCAATCATTGCCCATTCTTCGTCGACTTCTTTTATCCAGATACCGTGTTCAGCAATAATATTTATACGAAGTTCTCCAAGCCAATTCTGTAACGTATACGGATCCCGACCACTAACTATTACTACATCATTCTTTTCATCTCCTATTAATCTCTGCAATATCTTTATAAGTTCCTCATCTGGTTTGGCCTTCTCTGGTTTGTCTTTGAACCCAACTAATGTTCCATCGTAATCAAGAAATAATACCCTACGTTTTGCCTTTTTATAATCCTCATGGAGTTTTTTCTCCTCTTCCCCGATTAATTTCTTACCTGAAAATACCATCTGCTTTTCCTTTGTATAACGCAGCCTTTCCACAAAATCATTTGCCCACCTCACCACATCATAACGCTCCAACCTTTGCTGCATAGCAATCATCCTCTCGGCTTTCTCCCCCAAAGACATCTCCAATGCCTGCTGTATTGCCTTAGCAACTTGTCCCTTATCCAAGGGATTGACAATTATCGCCTCACCCATTTCTCTGGCCGCTCCTGCCAATTCTCCCAATATAATTACCCCATCTCCGTTTATCTTACTTGCGACATATTCCTTTGCAACTAAATTCATTCCATCACGCAAAGGAGTAATCAGGGCCACATCTCCTACTGCATACAGTGCCGAAAGGACCTCTTTTGGTACTGCCCGATAAAGGTACCATATAGGGATCCAACCAATCGTACCATACTTTCCATTGATGCGTCCCACCATTTCATCCAACTCACGCTTCAATTGAGCATAACGTTCTACACCAATTCGGGAAGGAACTACTAATAAAATGAATGTTACCTTTCCTCTCCAATCAGGATATCTGTTCAAAAAACATTCAAATGCAACTAATCTTTGCAATATTCCCTTGGTATAGTCCAGCCTATCCACAGATATGATCACCTTATTATCCTTAACTCTCTGTTTTATTTTCTCAATTTCTTT
The DNA here is from genome assembly GCA_027065215.1 of Candidatus Omnitrophota bacterium. Classification (GTDB taxonomy): domain Bacteria; phylum Omnitrophota; class Gorgyraeia; order S143-82; family S143-82; genus S143-82. The sequence continues at coordinate 5,007 of JAMOOT010000104.1, forward strand.
CTTAACTTCAGGGGAAGAAACTGCATCGCGAAAGCTTTTATAATCGATACCCATAGGAAAGACATCTGCCTGAATCATTCGACGTTCAGTCAATACCTGATTAAAAGAATTCTCATAGCCAAGAATCCGCCGAACACTACTTAAAAAATGGCCAACGTAATCAGCGGTGTGAAACCCGACTAAATCTGCGCCCAATAATCCTCGCAAGACCTCATCTCGCCAAGGCATAAGCCTAAATATCTCAGAGGAAGGAAAAGGAATATGTAGGAAAAAACCAATAGAAAGATCCGGAATCCTCTTGCGAAGCATCGCAGGAAGCAACATAAGGTGGAAATCGTGAATCCACACAGTATCTCCCGGACGGAGTATATCTTCTAACACGTCTGCAAATAACTGGTTACCACGCTTGTATGCATTCCAGAGGGTATCAGAAAAAACAGCATAAGTAGGAAAATAGTGGAAAAGAGGCCATATAGTCTTATTACAAAACCCATGATAAAATTGCTCCACTACCGATTGAGGCAAAAAAACCGGAACACAATTCTCTCGTTTGAGATGACGCTTAATATTCTGGGCATCATCCTTTACTTTTTCAGCAGCAATCCCCGGCCAACCAACCCAAGTACTATTGTATTCTCTGTAAAACGAGGCAAGCCCAGTAGCAAGCCCTCCAACACTTCGCTGATATTGAAGTTTCCCTCCTTTCCGAGAAAGACTAACAGGTAAGCGGTTGGAAACGATTATTAGTTTGCCTCTACCCTCCATAAATTATATTCTAATGCATATTAAAAGACATGCCAAGATTTCTTAAACAACCGTATCTTAAAAACAAAACAATGATTTTTATTAAGAAGAAATCCCTTCACTTCTTTCCCTCAAGTATGGCCAATGAGTGCAAAGACAATATCAATCCTCCCTTTTCTTGGTAGTCTTCCTCAAAGCGGAGTATCATGTAATTTCTGTCATACCAAATCAAATCATCCATTGCTTTCCTAAGTAGATCTATAGCCTCCTCTGTCCTCTCCTTCTCTGCCTTTTCTACCAATAATCTAAATTTTTCTGCCGCATCCCCAAGCACCCATTTATATAGATCTGGGGCTATCGCGTATACCCTATATCCATGCAACAATGATAAAAATCTAAATACCCGGTCAATAGAACCACTCTCTTTCTTTATCCTCCCCCATCTTGTTATAAATTTTTCTCTAACAATTTCACCCGATTTCCAACGAATAAGCCTGGCTATGTTATCCCTAATATTATCCCATTCTGGTATGGTATACTTATTTTCTTTAGGGACAAGTCTCTTATTCCCATAGAGTTCTCTTAATAGACCTGGAATAGGCCCTTCCTGCCATTTCCCAGAACAAAAATCTCTAATCAACAAAGATCTCAAAACCATAGGGATCTGAGGTAAATCTTTATATTTAACCCTTATATGCTCCCTTCTCAAAAATCCCACGGAGGTCCCTACGTTATTGTTTACATCATATTCAAAAACATTTGGTATTTTAAATCCAGCGCGTTTAAGAACTTCTTTATATCCAAATTTAAAATAGATCTCTCTAATGGTCTCAAAACATCGCCTCCTAAACAAACCTAATACCAATTCCTCAGAAAACCCATTTATTGGGACAAGTTTCCCTTGTGCCACATCAAAAACAATCAACCCTCTCATAGATGTGATATAGACATTGAATGCATGTGAGGGGATATAAACCTGATAACTTTTACCTAAGAGAAAGCCTGCCTCTGACAATCTCTGTAAAATTGCACCTGTCAAAACACTCGTATGGCGGCACACTCCTTTTGCATCTATAAGATTCCCAATAAACATTGAGTTATACTTTTCGACCTTTGGATCTCCATACTTTACTCTCGCAGTCACAACATCATAAAGGTAGTTAATCAAATAACTCTTAACCCTGCCATCTATCTTTGCCATAATCATCTCCACCTCAGTACGATCCAATCGAATCAATGCGGAAACAAGGGCAGAAGATTCTTTGTTTGACAGATTAATCCCCTTTATTTCCCTCAACTTATTTACTAATTCTTTGACAACATCTGTATATAATTTCATCAAGGCCTTGTCATAACCCCAATCAACAATCACATGTTCACCAAACCCTACCACGTATGGGCTGACATCGGGTATGGCAAAGCTATAAAATCGCGATACACCAGGGAATTTTTGTTTCTTACTAGCATAAGCGCTTTCTTTATACACAATATTTCTCATATACATCGAGGGGGACATACTAGTCCATAGACTCCCATTGCATCCCTTACACACCCTCAACACCACCCGCCCATCCCTGAATAGGATCTCTAATTTTGCCTCTGATAGATCAGAGGTAGTATTGAAATTATCATCCAATAATATCTTATTCCCCCTTGGCTGCTTTTCTATAGTTACTCTATAAAAACCTACGTCAGAAATAACAATCTTTGAGGAACTGACAAAACTGACAATACCTAATTTATATTTTCCATCTTTCACATATTTGAATTGCTTTACACTTCCATATGGCACTACTACCGAATTCGTTTGGATAAATTGACCTATGTGCATAGGCCCCAAAGCAGCGAACCGGATGACTCTAATAAAGCCATCCTCTCCCAATTCCAACATCAATTTCGCATCACCAATTGAGTCAACTATCTTCAAATCCTCCCCTAAAAAAACCCGTTCCGAACGCAATATATCTATTTGATAACCCTCCCTCCACTTCAACACTAATTTATCTCCCTCATAGGTAAGGCTCACTCTTCTGCTCCTTACCCACAATTCCACCCCTGTTCCCTTTTCTATCAAAAACTCTGTTCCAACAGAAAATTTCCCTTTACCTGGGAGACTATGTTCCACACGCACATAACCAAAGCGTTCAGGATAATAGGGTATAAACGCCTTCTTTATCGCTCCTATCAACTCTCCAATATTCAATTTTTTCAACCTATTCTTTCCCAGCCCCTTCTTTCTTATCCATTCTATCCTCCCACTTATATGACTAACCCGCATAAGCATCCATCCTCTTTCTTCTTTATCATATACTATCGGTCGATGTGACTGAACTCTCAACACATACCCACTTTCCCCAGGACAAGTCCATATATACAGATCCCTCTCCCCTCTATAACTCAAAATCTTCTCCATCTCATCTCTGAACTCATTTTCACTTACACCCCTCAACCGTATCTCCTCTACCCCATCTATCTTTATACCCTTACAGATATTCTCCTTCTTTCCATAATACCTACTTCGCATCTCTTTATCCAATATCTCCCTCAAAATCGGAAGACTCTCCCATGTTACATCATTGATAGGGAGCAACACATCCTTAACTACACCTTCCTCATCATATATAAATCCTGGCCCTATTCCATTCTGGTCTATCTTGACAATTGAGGCATCAAGACTCAAAACACAACTCTTACCTTCTTCATATGGAGAGACTACTATATCTCCATTCTTATCCCTATCTATAACAAAATAACTATCCTCCTTCACTTCACCATTCAGTGCAGAGATAATCTCATTCAAACTGTCCTCTCTAAATCTTACTTTCCCTCTCTCAGTAGACACCACTTCTTCAGACTCACTGCCACCTTCACTTACAAATCCCTCGCCCTTTTTTCCATAAAAAACTATCTCTGGCCTCTCTCCCTCAAATCTAATCAACCCACAACCTCGAATACTAACATAACGATCTACTTTACCCCTACCACTTACCAGATCTTTCACACTCATCCTCTCACTCACTCTTATAAGTGCTCCCTCTGCCAAGATTAAATCTTGCCCCAACAATGCCAAAGAAGGCAACTCACTAAGTATCGAGCCCACTCCGTCTTTATTGCTTATTTTTCCTTCCCAATCCTGACCTTCCCTCAAGAGTATCACTCGATCTAAGCCTTGTGTGTATAAATCAAACAAAATGTACAATGACTTTGATAACTCAGGCGACTGCCTATAGTTAGAAAGAATATCTTTGTTAAGAAAACAAACTAATTTTACATCTTTTCCTTCCTTTAATTTCTCCTTAAATTCATCAATCACTTTCTCCAAGAGATCCGGATCTCTTAGATCTCTAAGCACTATTAACTCCTCATCCTTATTCCAGGGGATCACCTCAAACCTATTTACAACTTCCTCCCCTTTCCTTTTTCCCCTATATCCCATATGCATAACATTAATCTCTGTATGCAACGCCATTATCTCCTGCACATCTTCTTCTCCCCCAATCTCCTTTATCTGACGGGCATTGACCATCTTATAAGCCTTATTAATTACTCGATTTAACTCCCCAGAATCTATTCCCAACTCCCTTTTTTTATACCAGTTCTGTACTTTCTTAAAATCCTTCCCAATCTCTTTTTCAATCTCTCTGTTTCTATCCGTAACATACAAGTCTGGCCCCTCAGGGATATTGCCCATCATCTCTCTGATCTGCTCCACCCTCCCCTTAATTCCACCTACCACAAAAGAGGACCATATCCCCCTATCCTCACCTCCCCTATAGTACATCCTCACGTACTCTTCCAGATATGAGGCCTTGAACCAAATCTCATCCGAGATTATCCCAGCACCCTTGGCCTTCGTGTCTATATATTCACTAAACACCATACCCGGCTTCTTTCTCCTCTTATACCACTGCGCTAAAATCATTGAATTGTATGCCTGCCGAAGTCTCGCATATCCCTCCCCTTTGTTCACCTTCTCCTCTAAGATTGGAATAAGCTCCCTCTCTATCCATTTCTCTACCTTCTTATTCCCCTTCACCTCCACCTTGACCTCAAGCGGAGCAGATTTAATCCTTGCCTTACCTTCATCAACCTCTATCTTTACCAATCCAGGCTCAATCCAAAATCGCAACCTCCCCCCTCCACCTCCATTGACAACATAATCGCTTATCTCATCTCCATATACATCCAATAATTCCTCTACATCTTCCTTTAACCTCAGGTCATAGGAAAGCAACAACCGCCCCAAATCCGTATTGTTTATCCCTTTTCCAATTATCTCAATATCTGCCAGGTTCGGAGACAGATTTACCCATAACTCATCATTGGGAACCAACAATGTAGTGAAAAAATATTTCAATGGATATGCAGTTGCAGCATCCTTATCTACTCTTGCATTGGAAAACAAAAAACCAATTCGATCATTACTACTCAAATCCAGTCCAATTAGACTCGGTAATCCATATTCTCCCCTCTCCTGGGGGAAACCAAGTGAATTGCACAGGAAGATAAAAGAAAATAAAATTGGATAAACCTTTTGCCAATTCACCTCGTAATCTCTTTTTTATATAGTTTTAAATCCTGCCATTACATTCCGCATATTGAAAAAAGTATATAAGATAAACTACAAAAATCAATTAACCCAAACTATGCATTAGAACTTGTTTTTAGCAGGAGAGAAACAAATAACCTGGATTTAACTAAAAATCCACTTATATGAATTATAGCGCCTACCAAAGTTTTGCTTAAACACAATATCTACCCTTCGTTTTACACTTCAATTAATTATCACACTCCAACAACATAATTTGGGGTTAAACACTACCTTTCGATTTACCATACTCAATCAACTAAATACGACAATCCAATAAGCACAAGGTTAGGCTCTACACAAATAGAAGGGAGGGATAATGATTCTATTACTGGTAGGACGGTATTTGCCCTCCCACCTCCCAAGAGGACCACTTGAGGGGAAAAGACCTTTATAGGGGAAAAAAGAGCCATAATTCCAGACCCAACCGCAGTTTCAGTATCCACTCCCCAAATGGCGTCTTTAGAATATACAGGTGTTATTGTTTTCCCTATCACATCGCTACAACGCCCACAAAAATCCAAAACCGAAGGACATATTATCCCACCTCTATGACGCCCATTCTCTATAAATTCAATCGTGGTTAATGTCCCCGCATCTATCACCACTATCCTCTCCCTTTCTGGGAACATCTTCACTCCTGCCAGTACGGCCAATAACCTATCCACTCCTATTTTATCTATATCATAATCTGTCCGCACTGGGACATCGACAGGCCTGATCTCCCTTCCTCGACTTAAAAGGCTGAATGGAAGGGTTGACTTCATCTCCTGACTCACCGAAGCAATCAGGGCATGATCTACCTGATGCGGAATATCAGAAATGACCTCAATCTCACCGCATCTTATCCAACGAGCAGCCTTTATTCTACTGTGGCCAACATCGATCAAAATAACATCTAAGGCCATAAACTATCCTTATAAAGATATAGCAAGGCCCGAGAAGGGGTCCACACCAGCAAGTTTTCGAATAGAAAAATAAATAAACGGCCACGGATCCTGTATCCTGTGATCCAAAATTGAATGGTAGGTAGATACTAACTCTAACAACCTCAATTCCTGTTCAAATGGATCCATATAATCTGCCTTCACTTCCTTAACTGCCCGTTCAAACTCATCACGATACGGCACTGACACATATTTTAAATAGGCCTTGTTCTCTGACAATAGTGAAGAAAAGAATAAACGTGAGACATCATTTACCTTAACTCCTACTACCCATCCCTTTTCCATACCAGAAGTAAAGACCAAATACCCCAATTTTATGAACCCATAAAGTTTATCTGCTAATTCAGATGGGTTAACAGAATCTGGATCAAACCTGGCCAAAGTCTTTACGGATTTATCCGGAGACAAAGAGGACAAAAAGTCAACGTCTTTTCCTAAATCAGAAAATATTCTCCTTGCCTCCTCAACAAAATATCTCACCAATATATCCTCTCCCAACTTTACCCTTCGAGTAATAGGAAAACCAAAGGCGCATGCCACCAGATTTTGTCCTCGAGTCCTTCGCAATATGGTAAGTATCTTCCAGAAAGGCTCTAAATCCACTTCTCTCTGCCAGTCAGTTATTATAGAATCCGTATTTAAGGAATTGGGCTTTATACGCGGCGGGCGCCCCATACCAAACATACCCAATTTTTCAATTGCATCCTCCACGGAGATATTCACCTCTTCTTCTTCTATCTGAGGCAGTATACCGCTAAAATCAATCGTTCCAGAAATGTTGATCTCATAACCTCGCAAATGGATACTTATCGGTTTTGTCTTAAGAGATAGATAACTCCTAACTAATTTGAGCAACTCACTTCCTCCTCTATTTAACCCCAATAATTTGCGCCTACCAAAGAAAGAGGAAAACTTTATTTTCTTGTTTTTTATCACAGAAAGTTCTTTCAATTTTTGCCCTAAAAGAATTACCCTTGCTATATCTCTCAAGCGTGAAAATTCCTCTGACTCTCTTAGCAGATGTTCTAATCGACTTTTAAGGATGTCGTTTAACCTCTCGTTTTCTGAGCCCACCAACACTTGCAACTCAGCATCTTTTATCAAGATCCCGTCCGATAACACAAACATCTCACCTGGGGCAAACTCCACTCTTACTCTTATCGAAGGAGGCAAAGAAACATCTCCTGAGATCACACCCTGCCAAAAATTCAAAATTTCCTTATCCGTGACGTCTGATAAAATCTTGCGTATTTCTTCTTTTAATCTATAATCGGCTGTCACTAATACATTGCCTATGCGAGAAAAAAACAAACCTCCCGGAATTTGGGACGAAAGAGTTCTATCCCACCGTAGATCAACATAGAGATCCTGATCAGAAAGCATAAGCACAGTAAATAAATCAAGCAAAGACTGATACTGACGCTCAATGGATGGGACCTTATCCCAGACCAAAGTATAATCGGTATATCTAAGCCCCACTACTCCTGCCCACAAACTCATTGAACAAAGAAGAAACAAAAGGAAAACACCCAATCTTCTTAATCTCATCTCCGCCTCCCTACCAAAACCTCCCTCTTATTTCAGGATAAACCTGTAGTAATGCCCGAGCAAGCAATAAATCTTCTTCTCTATCTATATTTACGGACTGAATACTGTCCATTACAACTGGGCCAAATGGCTGGCCAAAGGTGGGCATAGGATCCTTCGCTTGGACATAATAATCCCGTCGAGAAACTGCTATAGCGCCGTTAAAATGATAGGCTGGCGGAAGATCCTGTCTGCGCATCGGTCGTGGAAATGGAAGATCTTCTATATAG
>JAMOOT010000105.1 GCA_027065215.1 Candidatus Omnitrophota bacterium
TCCCCTTCACATTAGCCAAGATCAACTCTATCCCCTTCTCTGCCAATTCTCGCTTTTTGTCCTCCCTTAGCTTGATCTCTGGCCATATCCAATACACCTTAGAGGCAAATCGGCTCAACAGATCCACTGCCCGCAAGGCAGCACTTCCATCCCCCACCACAGCGACCACCTTACCACGGAAAAACATACAATCGCAATCCGCACAATAACTCACCCCTCTTCCCAGAAACTCCTTCTCTCCCGGCACTCCCAACCTGCGATGACTTACCCCACAGGCAATTATCAAAGATTTACAATTGACCTGCCTGCTCTCACCCTTTACTACGATCTCTTCTCCACGGATCTCTACCTCCAAGACATCCTCCTCAGCAAACCTTACACCCGACTCAATTGCCCTTTCCTTTGATCTCAAAAGCAGATCCTGCCCCAAAATTGGATAAGATACAGAAAGATAGTTTTCTATCTTCGCCCTCCACAGATTACTCGCCTCTAACCGTCCAAAGACCAAAACCCCAGCCCGACGAACCGCATGAAGACTGGCCTGCAGACCAGCCGGTCCGGATCCCATCACCACCACATCAAACCCTTCCATCTACAATCCTCCCTATCGCCAAAAAAGATTAAAACGCCTATTCCCCTTCAAGGACAAATCACACATTAGAAAAGAGGACAAATAGTCCCAGACCAAACTCACATCCCATTAAACCCCATAAACGAAAGGGACAATAACCCTGCCACTATAAAGGCAATCGGAATGCCACGAAATGCCTTAGGTATATCAAGGATATCCAGCCTCTCCCTTATCCCCGACATTATCATCATCGCAACCATAAACCCCAAACCAGCAAACAACGCCTGCAAAATCGCATACAAGAATCCGTATTCCACAGGCTTACCATCCTTAATAAACATATTAATATTCAAAACCGTAACCCCCAAGACCGCACAGTTGGTAGTAATAAGAGGAAGATATATCCCCAAAGTGCGGTGCAGGGCCGGCATAGTCTTCAACATTATTATCTCTATCATCTGAACAGCAGAGGCTATAACCAGAATAAAACTTACCGTGCGCATATACTCCAAACCAAACGGCAAAAGCACATAATTATACAAAAGCCAAGTAATAACAGAAGAGAAAACCATAACAAATATCACAGCCAAGGACATAAAAAATGCAGGCCTTTTCTGGCGAGACACACCAATAAACGGACACATTCCAAGAAATCGGAACAGAACAAAATTGGCAGTAAAGACATTCAGGACAAACAAAGAAAATATCTTTGCAGTCATCTCTTCTTCTCCATCCCCTGTTTAGTAGCCATCAATAATCCCAAAACAATAAGCGCACCCGGCGGTAATGCAAACATCAACACCGGAATAAAATGCGGATTCAAAGGATACCCCAAGACCTTACCCGCACCAAGGATCTCCCGAATCGTTCCAATTATAGAAAGAGTCAAGGTAAATCCCAACCCCATTCCAAGCCCATCCATAAACGAGGCAAGGACACCATTCCGACTGGCAAAGGCCTCAGCCCGTCCCAAGATAATACAGTTTACCACGATCAACGGCACAAAGATCCCCAACTGCTTGTAGAGTTCCGGCAAATAGGCCTCCATCAACAACTCCACCACCGTAACAAACGTCGCTATCACAACAATATAACATGGTATCCGCACCCGCGACGGAATAAATCCCTTTATCAATGAGATAAGCACATTTGAGTTGACCAAGACAAAAGTAGCCGCTATCCCCATTCCCAGTGCATTCTTCAATGAAGTAGAAACTGCCAAGGTAGGACAAAGCGCCAAAGCCAACGCCAAAATAGGATTCTCTTTAAATAAGCCCTTGTAGAACTCCCTCAAAAGGTTCATTTCCCTCTCCTCTCTCCCAACCGACGAGGCCTGAACAGATTATCAAAATAAGGCACCAAGGCATTCATCATCAGAATAGAATAAGACACCCCCTCTGGATAACCACCCCACAGTCTTATGATCGAGGTAATCAAACCACAACCAATACCAAAAGCAATCTGCCCTTTTTTGGTAATCGGAGAAGTCACCATATCCGTGGCCATAAACCACGCACCCAACATAAGCCCACCAGAGAGGATATGAAACAACCAATCCCCACCAAACAACCCATCTCCACCAAAGATCCAGGTCATAACCGCCACCGTAAGTATATACGCTAACGGTATCCGAAGCGAGATATACCCCCGCCACAACAGGATACCCGCCCCAATCAATAGAGCCAGAACAGAGGTCTCTCCAATACAGCCCGCATAATTACCCAAGAACAGAGACTTGTAAGAGACCGCATTTACCCCTCCCTCCTTTATCACCGTAAGCGGAGTAGGTTGAGAGACCAACCTTCCTTGAGCGTATATCTGAAACCGAGTCATATAAGCAGGGAAAGAGGCCATCAAAAATGCCCTGCCTATCAACGCAGGATTAAATATATTCCTCCCTAATCCACCAAATACCATCTTGCCAATTGCA
>JAMOOT010000106.1 GCA_027065215.1 Candidatus Omnitrophota bacterium
GAATTGGAGAGTGCAGATGTAGTGATACGATTTCGTCAGTTAATAAGAGAAACGAGTGAGAGATACGGCGTTAGGGTAGTGGTATTGATAGATGAATATGACAAGCCAATATTGGATAATTTGGATAAGAAAGATGTGGCGACAGAGATAAGAGAGTATTTGAGGAGATTTTATTCTGAAATAAAGAATAGCGATGAACACTTAAAGTTTATTCTATTGACAGGTGTAACGCGGTTCAGCAAGGCAGGGATATTCTCTGGGTTGAATAATTTGGAAGATATCTCATTGAATCCTGATTTTGGCAATATAGTTGGGATAACACAGGAGGAGTTGGAGAGATATTTAGGGGAGGAGATAAAGAGGTATGGAGTGGATTTGGAGGAGGTAAAGGAGTGGTATAACGGGTATAACTTTTTAGGGGACAGTTTATACAATCCGTTTGATATCTTAAGGTTTGTAAAGAATAAGTGTGTGTTTGACAATTACTGGTTTAATTCAGGGACGCCGAATTTTCTGATAAAGTTGATAGAGAGTGGAAATTTCTACATACCGGAGTTGAGTAATTTAGTGGTAGGGAAAGAGATGATGGATAGGTTTGACGTAGAGAACATAAGGCCGGAGGTGATATTGTATCAGGCGGGATATCTGACGATAGATGAGGTGATAAGGAGCCCGAGAGGGGGGATGTTGTATAGGTTAAAGGTGCCGAATAAAGAGGTGCGGATGAGTTTAAGCGATGCGATATTGGATTATTGGAAGGTAGTGGAGAAGGATAGAAGGGGGGAATTAGAGGATGGGTTGTATGTGGCATTGGGGAATGGTGATGTAGAAGGGATAAAGGGGTGGATAAAGAGATTGTTTGAGGCGATTCCGTATCATTATCACATAAATAATCCGATGGGTCAGTATGAAGGGTATTATGCCAGTGTCTTGTTTTCGTTTTTTATGTCAACGGGCTATGAGGTGCGGGGAGAGGATGTAAGCAGGAGAGGCAGGGCAGATATAGTGGTATTGGCAAAGGATAAGGTATATGTGGTGGAGATAAAGACAGATGCCCAGGAGCCAGCAATAAAGCAGATAGAGGAGAGGAGGTATTGGGAGAAGTATGAGGGGGTGGGCAGGGAGATATATTTGGTGGGGATAAATGTGGACAGTGAGGGGAGGCGAGTTAGGGAGATGGAGATAAGGCGGGTGTAGGAGGGATTATGGATAAATTGATGCCGATAGGGATACAGGATTTTAAGGATTTAAGGACCTCTGATTTGAATTATTTGTACATAGACAAGACACCTGAGGTGTACAAATTAGTTCGTTCGGGGAAGGTATTTTTCTCTCCCGCCCGCGCAGGTTTGGAAAGAGTTTGTTGTTATCCACGATAAGGTATTTGTTTGAAGGGGATAGGGAATTGTTTGAGGGGTTGTAGATACATAATAGGTGGGATTGGAACAAGAGTTATTCAGTGATATTGTTGAGTATGCCAGAGTGTGGGGGGGAAGGAGTTAGATATATGTCTTGGAAACGAAGGAAGATCTGTTGGAATAAGTTAGATCCGATTTTTTTATTAAAGAGGATAGGATGAAAGGGGTGGTTACCTTTATCAGACAGGAGATATTCTTGGTTGTCTTCCTTGCGTTGCTATTTATGTTTATGGTCCTGTTCCCACAGGAGATCCCTAATTATCCTTCTTTTGTTGATTGGAAGACAATAGGATCTCTTGCAGGGTTGCTTGTGATCACGACTGCTTTGAGAGAGAGCGGTTATATTGATGCCATTTCAATGAGAATGGTAAGGAGATTAAAGACAGAAAGAGAATTGGCAATGTTTTTTGTGTTGTTTTCAGCCCTGATTTCAACCTTTCTCACAAATGATGTGGCACTTTTTGTTGTTGTTCCGCTGACTCTTTCTATTGAGCGGATGATGAGATCAAATCTCTCAAAATTGATAATATTTGAGGCCATCTCTGTAAATGTGGGGTCTGCCTTGACGCCAATTGGTAATCCTCAAAATCTGTTTCTATGGCATAAGTGGAATGTATCTTTTATGGGTTTTGTTTTTAAAATGTTACCTTTGGTTTCTATTCTTTTGTTAATCCTTTTGGGATTTATATGGATTGCCTTTTCTGAGAAAAAAGTTGTGTGCATGTTTATGGATGACCTGTCCCCAAAACAGGGTCGGAGATCTTTGTTTATTTTTTCTATGACAATGTTAATCCTTTATGTGAGTTTCTTGAAGATGGGATGGACTTATTACATACTACCGATGGTATTTGTACTGTATTTTATCTTCTTTAAGGACGTGTTGGGCAAGGTAGATTGGTTGCTATTGCTGTTCCTTACGGTTGTTTTTATTGATTTTCATATTGTTTCCACATTACCTTTTATTGCAAATATTGTGGACAAATTAGACCTTACTCTCTCCTCTAATGTATTTTTTCTTTCTTTATTTCTTTCTCAGTTGGTCAGTAATGTCCCTGCGACTGTATTTATTT
>JAMOOT010000107.1 GCA_027065215.1 Candidatus Omnitrophota bacterium
GATAAAATATCAAATTTGTAACTGGTTGAAAAACTTTAAATAAAATAAAATTTGAAAATTGGCACAGGTGTGGCATAATAAACATCGGTAAGTAAGTGGAGTGAAATAGAATAAATACGGAGATTGAGTTGTTGTTGGATGAATTTGATAACAATGGAGGTGAGGTGTGAAGAAGTGGATTGTTCTCTTACTCTTTTTGGGGGTATCTGCCTATGGATGGGCCTATCCTGTGACTATTGGTATGGATTGCTTGTATGATTGGGGTAGAATCTATCAGGTGGATCCAAATAGTGGAACCGTTTCCGCGGTGAATACTAATCCCTATTATGTGCGTAATCCTGGCTTAAATGCGAATGGTGTCAGAGATGATGGGGTTTGGAGCGGGTGGGGAGATGGAGAAGAGGATGCCTATTCCATACTCAGGATTACCAGTATCACTGGATTTTACAATGCAGCGGGCACGGATTATGAATTGACCGCCTTTTTCTATGGTATGGATCATATAGGAATTGATCCAGTAAAAGGAACTCATTATGGTGTGTTTGGGTATGTAGATATATATAAGCATGCCCAGACTAATTATGGAGAGGCAGGCTCTGACACTGCTCCAGATGCTACGGATAGAACTGAAAATACCACCTTTTCTCCCATCACCGATGGTCAGTTGGTACTTAGGTTGGCAGGGGGGCATTTGGGTGAGATAGCCTTAGGCAATAATGGGACTATAATTTATAGTTATAGAGGTTACATTGATCTGTACGGATTTGATCCAGAAGACGGATCACCACTTTATGACATAAATTCTCTCATGGCATTAGATGTGGTTGGAGGGGCATGGGCTCCTTATTTTGATACCAATACCCAGGTAAACGGTACAGATATTACCTTTAAATTTACTACGCTTAGCAAGATAAATACCAATGATGGCGAGTGGACTCTGGAGGATGGGAGTGCAACGGCTAATGGAGACCTCGTCCCTGAACCCTCCAGTGTTATGCTTCTTGGCCTTGGCTTGATTGGATTGGGCTTGGTGAGGAGGAAAAGGGCGTAAGTAGGTTATTGGATATGGAAAAAGGCCAGCAAAATGCTTGCTGGCCTTTTTTATTATAGGTATAATATTAAATCTATTATGGCGGTGTAGCTCAGGTGGTTAGAGCACGCGGCTCATACCCGCGGAGTCACTGGTTCGAGTCCAGTCACCGCCATTTTTACCTGCCGAAAAATCCTGCCTGTTAAAAGGCTGGGTTTGTTAATGGATATTGTTTGGGGTTGTTGGTATGTTGGATAAACTCAAGATCGCTTGTGAGGTCCTGAATCTACGAAATAGTGCAATCTTGGTATCTGTTTCAGGTGGGCCAGATTCGGTAGCCCTTTTAGATGGATTAACAAAGTTAAAAAGAGAGTTCTCGTTAAGTTTGGCTATTGGGCATTTTAATCATGCGCAGAGAAAAGAATCAGATGAGGAAGAATCTTTCGTTGTTTCTTTGGGGCATCGTTATAATGTTCCAACTTATGTAGGGCGATTAGATGCACCTTTAAAGGAAGGTGTGGGAAAAGAGGCTGCTATGCGTGAAGAGAGATACAAATTTCTGATTGATACGGCAAAGAGAGGAGGATATTCCTTTATTGCCTTAGCCCATCATATGGATGATCAGGCCGAAACAGTCCTTTTGAATCTCTTGAGAGGAGCCGGGGTGCAGGGCCTTAAGGGGATGGTGCCTAAGGCGGTCAGGAATGGGGTGATATTAGTGAGGCCTTTGTTGGAGGTGAGTCGTAAAGAGATTGAGGACTATATTGAGCATAATAAATTAGAGTTTAGGATAGATAGGACTAACTATTCCTCTGAATTTTTGCGCAACAAAATAAGATGGGAATTGATCCCTTATTTGGAGAGAGATTTTAATCCGAAGATAAAAGAGAGGTTATCGATACTTGCGAAAGTATTAGGAGAGGAATTTGATTTTATTTCATCCCTTGCCCAGAAGCAGTTAGAGGGATTGATAATATATGAATCAATCGATGAGTTGATGATAGGCCTTTCTTTCTTGGACCTGCATGAGGCATTGAGACGCCAGGTTTTTCGTTTAGCGATAAAGAGGTTGCGATCTGACCTTAGACAAATTGATTTTCGGCATTATCAAGAATTTGTTAAAATGTTGAAGGACTGGCCTATTGGTTCGATCCTTGATTTGCCCTTAGGACTGTCGGTGGAGAAAAGAAGAAAAGGAATTAGGTTCTTTCTACGGAAAGAGAAGAAGGAGGAGGATAAAGAGAATGAAAAATAAAATTAGAACACCTGGGCCAATTACTATCTTCGTTGTACTAATGGTGGTATGGCTTTTGGTGAATTTATTTATGGAATTAGGGGTAAATGGGATCCCTAAGGAGATATCTTATTCAGAACTATATTCTATTCTCAAGTCAGGCCAACCCAAGATAGTATCAGTGGTTAAGAAGGAAGGGTTTATCACAGGG
>JAMOOT010000108.1 GCA_027065215.1 Candidatus Omnitrophota bacterium
CTCGATCGCTCAGTAAAGGAGATAGTAGCATCCGCTCAACGCACGGGAGCGAAGATTGTGGGGCCTATTCCGCTTCCGACCAGGCGGGAGGTATATACTGTACTTCGTTCGCCGGTGATAGATAAGAAGTCTCGGGAGCAGTTTGAAATAAGGACCCATAAGCGATTATTGGAGATAGTTAGCCCTACTGCTAAAACTATAGATGCCCTTAAGAAGTTGAATCTCCCGGCGGGAGTGGATGTAGAGATTAAGATGTGAAATCAAAAGGTGTTTTGGGGGGATAGTTTAAATTTAGGCTATCTCCCCCGAGATATAGAACTGGTTGTCTAACAACCTCAGAGTCTATTTTGGGGTTGCGCTGGACATAAGGAGGTTATTAGATGATAGAAGGATTATTTGGTAGAAAATTGGGAATGACTCAGGTCTTTGAGGAAGACGGTCGTTTAGTACCGGTGACCGTCATAGAGATATTGCCGGCAGTAGTGTTGGGTGTAAAAGAATTCCCTTCGGGTAAAAGAAATGCCCAGATTGCCTTTGGCAGTGTTAAAGAGGCACGTCTAACTAAACCAATTCTTGGTATATTCAAAAAATTAGGATTGGAACCTAAAAGGTATCTTCGCGAAGTTATAATAAAGGGAGATACCCTCCCAGAAGTGGGGCAAGAATTTGATGTAAGTTTATTTGATGAAGTTAAAAAGGTAGATATTGTTGGCAAGTCTAAAGGACGAGGGTTTGCGGGTGGTATGAAACGTTGGGGCTGGTCAGGCGGACCTGCTACACATGGTTCTATGTCCCATAGAGTGATTGGTTCCCTTGGGCCGGGTACATTTCCTGGCAGGGTTATAAAAGGGAGGCATCTACCTGGGCATATGGGTAATGCTCGGGTTACGGTTCAAAATTTAAAGATTTTTAGTATTGATAAGGATAATAATGTCCTGGTTGTGAAAGGTTCAGTCCCAGGACATATCAAGTCGTTGGTCTTTGTGCGCAAGGCAAAGAAATCTTCTTAACGTTGAGGTGATGCAATGGCTGAGATACAGATAAAAGATAGAGAAGGAAATGTGACCGGTACTGTAGAGATTAATCCCTTGGATATACCAGTGAAGGGAGATGGGAACAATCCATTATATTACTATGTTAAGGCATATCTCGCCAATCAGAGGGCGGGAACTGCCTCTACTAAGACGCGGGGTGAGGTTTCAGGTGGTGGCAAAAAACCGTGGCGGCAAAAAGGCACTGGTAGAGCAAGGGTTGGTTCTATCCGTTCTCCTCTTTGGCGAGGAGGTGGGATTATCTTTGGCCCTAAACCAAGGGATTTTTCTCAGAAAATTACTAAGTCCTTGAGGTTGTCAGCCTATCGTTCTGCTATGAAAAGGGCTATAGAGGAGGGAAAGATTACTTTGGTTGAGTCATTAGATGTTGAATCGCATAAGACAAAGGATTTTAAGGCCGTTCTTGAAAAGTTAAGTGTAAAACCGGGTATTGAGAACATTTTGATTGTTGTTAACCAGATAAGCAATAATTTATATCTATCATCGCGTAATATTCCTGATGTTTGTGTTTTGTTAGCGAAAGATGTTAACCCTTATGATTTGCTTTGGGCTGAAAAGATATTGGTAGATAGAGCAAGTTGGGAGACTTTGATAGAGAGAACTAAGAAAAAGAAAGGGATTGACAAATGAAGACGAAATACGATATAATCAAATTCTTATACCAATCTGAAAAGGCTGTGGATCAGCAAGGATATAATAAGTATACTTTTGTGGTTCCCAAAAGTGTAAATAAGATAGAGATACGGAATGCAATTGAGGAGATATTCGGGGTTAAAGTGAAAAGAGTCAATACAATGATTATGCCGGGTAAACCTAAAAGGCTTAGATGGAATTTGCCGGGCAAGACGAGTGAATGGAAAAAGGCAATTGTTACATTGGAGAAGGGTCATAAAATAGAAACAGGAAGTTAAGCAATGGGAATAAAAAGATACAGACCAGTTACTCCTTCACGTAGATGGATGACGGGATATACGTTTGATGAGATTACTAAGACCAAACCTGAAAAGTCATTATTGATTCCACTCAAAAAGACAGGTGGTCGAAACGTTTATGGAAGGGTTACTGTAAGGCATCGAGGTGGAGGGCATAAGAGGCGTTATCGAATAATTGATTTTGAAAGAAATAAGTTTGATATGCCGGCTACTGTTTTATCTATTGAGTATGATCCGAATCGTACGGCAAGGATTGCATTAGTGCAGTATGAAGATGGAGAGAAGAGATATATTATTGCTCCAATAGGGTTGAAAGTTGGAGATACAGTAATGAGTTCACGGACTCAACCCGTGGAGGTAAAGCCGGGGAATGCAATGTTGCTCAGGTTTATTCCATTGGGGACGATTCTTCATAATTTAGAACTCTATCCTGGCAAAGGTGGGCAGGTTGCTCGTTCTGCTGGAACAAGTGTTCAACTTATGGCTAAAGAGGGTAGGTATGCCCATATCCGAATGCCTTCAGGGGAAGTAAGACTGTTTCTTCAGGATTGTTTGGCAACTATTGGGCAGGTAAGTAATCCAGAACGTGATTCTATTGTTATTGGAAAAGCTGGACGTATGCGTTGGCTTGGCCGCAGGCCAACGGTCAGAGGTGTTGCTATGAATCCTGTGGATCACCCTCATGGGGGAGGAGAAGGTAGGGCCCCTCAGGGTAATCCTCATCCAGTTAGCCCATGGGGATGGAATACTAAAGGGAAAAAGACAAGAAAGAGAAAACCTTCGGATAAACTTATCGTCAGGAGAAGAAAGTAAGGAGGAAATATGCCAAGGTCTTTGAAGAAGGGTCCATATGTTGATCCAAAATTATTAAAGAAGGTAATGAAGGCCAAGGAGACCGGTGATAGGACTCCAATAAAGACCTGGTCTCGGCGTTCGGATATAGTACCTGAGTTTGTTGGCCATACCTTTGCAGTATATGATGGCCACAAGTTTGTTTCGGTATATGTTACTGAGAATATGGTAGGGCATAAATTGGGTGAGTTTGCTCCAACTCGGAAATTTATACAGCACGGTGGGGTGAAGGCCAAGAAAGCAATGGCGAGAAAATAAGGGGCTTGTTATGGTAGCAAAGGCAGTAGCGAAATATATAAGGATATCACCTCGAAAGGTAAGATATGTTATAGATCATCTTCGAGGGAAGTCAGTTTTGGATGCAGAAAAGGTGTTGATGGGGATAAATAAACGAGCAAAGTATCCAGTTTACAAGGTATTAAAATCAGCAGTAAGTAATGCATTAAATAAGAATATTCCGTTAGAGGCGCTTTATATATCCAAAATTACTGCTGATCCGGGTCCAGTATGGAAGCGATGGCGCGCTGGAACAATGGGACGGGCCATGCCTATACGAAAACGGACAGTTCATATATCTGTTGAGCTGGAGGCAAAATTTCCTGATGTCCAGGATAGTTCACATGAGAGTATTTTAAAAGAAGGAGAGCAGGAGTAATATGGGGCAGAAAGTACATCCTTTTGTGTTGCGTGTGGGTTATATTAAAAACTGGCGGTCTCGTTGGTTTGCTAATGGCCAGAAATTTGTTAAATATGTCATTGAAGATAGAAAGATAAGAGACCATATTCGTAATAAATTGCGACATGCAGCAGTTAGTTGTGTAGAGATAGAAAGATATGGAGAGAATAATTTGCGAGTGATAATTTACACTGCCAGGCCTGGAGTGATTATTGGTCGTAAGGGAGTAGAGATTGAAAAATTGAGAAGTGAGATAGAGAAAATTGCCGTAGGACAAGAGGTCAGAATAGATACCGAAGAGGTCAGTACACCTGAGACCGATGCCCAGATAGTTGCCGATAATATTGCCTATCAAATTGAGAAGAGAATTCCTTATAAAAGGGCTGTTAAACGAGCAATTGAACAGGCTATGCAGGCTGGTGCTCAGGGGATAAAGATAGAGATTGGTGGGAGATTAAGTGGGGCAGAGATTGCCAGGACTGAAAAATACAGGGCTGGAAAGGTTCCTCTTTCCACCTTGAAAGCGGACATAGATTATGCCTTATCTGAGGCCCAAACAACCTATGGAACAATTGGGGTAAAGGTTTGGATTTATCATGGAGAGGGTAAACCACTTAAAGCTATATTTAAAGAGCAGATGGAGATGTTCGTCTAAAGGAGGAATATTATGCCTTTAATGCCAAGCAGAGTAAAATATAGAAAACACCATAGAAGAAATCGCAAGGGTATAGCGTTAAGAGGGAGTCGACTTACATTTGGTGAATATGGTATAAAGGCGTTAGAGAATGCTTGGCTTACTGCCACTCAATTGGAAGCGGCTCGAGTTGCTATAAGTAGAAAGTTAAAGCGGGGTGGAAAAGTTTGGATAAAGGTCTTCCCTGATAAATCCTATACTAAAAAACCTGCTGAAACGCGTATGGGTAAAGGAAAGGGTGCACCAGAAGGTTGGGTTGCAGTTATCCATAGGGGGAAGATTTTGTTCGAGATAGCAGGCGTTCCTGAGGATTTAGCAAGGGAGGCTATTCGCACTGCTTCTTATAAGTTACCATTTAAAACCAAGTTTGTAAGTCGAACAATGGAGTAGGAGATATGAAGGCAAGAGATTTAAGAGAATTGGACGATCAAATGTTGAAAGATAAATTGGAGTCTTTAAAGAAACAGTTATTTGAACTGCGTATGAAACAGGCTGCAACGGGTGCAGATAAACCACATTTGTTTAAATCTATAAAAAGGGATATCGCAAGGGTATTAACTATCTTACGGGAGAGAGAACTTCAAAGTCAGGAGAAGTAAGATATGCGCAATAAAAAGAGGATAATGGAAGGGGTTGTTGTTAGTAACAAAATGCAGAAGACCATTGTTGTGATGGTTGAACGAATGGTAGAGCATTCACTGTATAAGAAACGAGTGAAAGTTAGAAAAAAATATAAAGTGCATGATGAAAAAGAGTTGGCTAAAGTGGGAGATAGAGTTAGATTTATCGAAACTCGACCTCTCTCTAAGGAAAAGCGTTGGAGACTTTTGGAGGTGCTGAAATGATACAGATGCGCACCCGATTGGTAGTTGCTGACAATAGTGGAGCCAAAAAGGTGGCGTGTATTGGGGTTTTACATAAGAAGAATTCACGTTATGCCCAAGTGGGCGATGTTATTACCTGTTCAGTGAAGGAGGCATTGCCCAATGCCCCGATAAAAAAAGGCGCGGTAGTTAAGGCAGTTGTTGTGCGCCAGAAGTTCCCCATTCGCAGAAAGGATGGAACTGTTGTGCGATTCGATAGCAATGCTGTTGTTATAATAGATAATCAAGGCAATCCCAAAGGGACACGTGTCTTTGGTCCGATTGCCCGTGAGTTGAGGGATAGGAATTTTATGAAGATAGTTTCATTGGCACCAGAGGTATTGTGAGGTGATAGAGATGGCATTTAGTTTTAAGAAAATAAAGAAAGATGATGTGGTAGTGGTAATAGCGGGTAAAGATAAGGGGAAGAGAGGAAGGGTATTGCGGGTTTTCCGAGATAAGGGGAAGGTTTTGGTTGAAGGAATTAATAAGGCCAAGAAACATATTCGCCGTATTAGTGAGGAACTGCCAGGAGGAATCGTTGAGGTTGAAAGGCCATTAGATATTTCCAATGTTATGCTTTATTGTGAAGAATGTGGGAAAGGGGTTCGAGTTGGTTTCAGGATTGATTCAGATGGTAGGAAGATCAGAGTTTGTAAATCTTGTGGTTCGTCTCTTTAAGGAGGATAGTTACTATGGCGATAGTTCCAAGGTTGTTAAAGAAATATAAAGAAGAGATTATACCAGAGATGATGAATAGATTCGGGTATAAGTCTGTTATGCAGGTTCCGAGATTGGAGAAGATAGTTATAAATATGGGTATTGGAGAGGCTGCAAGGGATATCAAGTTGTTAGAACAGGCAATGGATGAGTTGGCGATGATAACCGGACAACGGCCTGCAATTCGACGAGCAAGGAAGTCGATATCTAATTTTAAAATAAGAAAGGGAATGCCGGTTGGTTGCAAGGTTACTCTTAGAAGGGCCAGGATGTATGAATTCTTTGATAGGCTGGTCAATGTAATTCTTCCCAGGTTGAGGGATTTTCGAGGTGTGTCAAGGAATTCATTTGATGGCAGAGGGAATTATAGTATTGGCTTGGCTGAGCAAACTATATTTCCAGAGGTAAACTTGGATAAGGTTACTCGGGTGCAGGGTATGGATATAACATTCGTTACAACTGCAGAAACAGATGAAGAAGCAAGATCTTTGTTGGAATTGTTGGGGATGCCGTTTAGAAAACGCTAATTGGAGGGAATATATATGGCAAAAAAGGCAATGGTAGAAAAGTGGAAGAGAGGACCGAAGTTTGAGGTGAGGAAATATAATCGGTGCCAGATATGTGGTAGGCCACGGGCATATTTAAGTAGGTTTGGCCTGTGCAGGATATGTTTTAGAGAAATGGCCTGGCGGGGAGAGATCCCTGGGGTAAGGCATGCAAGTTGGTAAGGAGGTCGATCTATGAGTATCAGCGATCCGATTGCCGATATGCTTACAGCGATAAGAAATGCGGCTGTAGCCCGCAAGGAAAAGATAGAGATCCCTGCGTCTAAGTTTAAGCAGAGGATATTAGAAATTTTTCGTGATCATGGATATATTAGGGGATTTAAGTTGATAGATGATAATAAGCAGGGGATCTTTGAGATATACTTGCGGTATATAGAGGGAGATCCTGCTTTTAGTGAGATAGTAAGGGTCTCAAAGCCTGGTAGAAGGGTGTATGTTAAATTAGAAGAGATCCCTAATGTCAAGCGAGGCATAGGGATAGCAATTTTGTCTACATCAAAGGGAGTTATGACGAATAAACAGGCTAAGAAAGAACAGGTTGGCGGGGAATATATTTGTTATATCTATTAAGGAGAGAGGATAATGTCGAGGATAGGAAGAAAGCCCATATCAATACCGGATAAAGTAACGATTACTGTAGATTCATCTAATGTGGTTACTGTGGAAGGGCCTAAAGGGAAGTTGACACTTCAGGTTTCCCCACGGATAAAGGTTGTAGTGGAGGATGGCTGTGTCAGGATTGAGAGGCCTACTAATTTGAAGATGGATAAGGCATTTCACGGTTTATATAGAAGTTTGATCAACAACATGATAATAGGGGTTACTCAGGGATATAAAAAAGAATTGGAGATGATTGGTGTAGGTTATAAGGCTCAGTTAAAGGGTAAAGAATTAGTTCTTGACGTTGGTTATTCACATCCAGTAAACTATCAGATCCCTGATGATATCAAGATTGAAACACCTAAACCAACCCAGATAATAGTTGAGGGGATTGATAAACAAAGGGTTGGGCAAATTGCAGCAGAGATTCGGAAGATACGTCCACCAGAGCCTTATAAAGGTAAAGGGATACGATATGTTGGTGAGAAGGTGAGACAGAAGGCCGGTAAGGCCGCTGGTAAGAAATAATCTTGCAGGAGGAAATCGTATGGGAATGGACCCCAAATTAAAGCGAAAGAAAAAGGAACGGCGGCATAAGCATATACTTAAGAAGATATTTGGTACAGCAAATAAACCTCGCGTGGTAGTTTTTCGAAGTTTAAGGCATTTCTATGTTCAGGCAGTGGATGATGAACGAGGTGTGGTGATAACAGGTGCCTCTACATTATCACCTGAAGTTCGGTCTAATATTGCCTATGGAGGTAACAAGGAAGCCGCTGCCAAAGTGGGCGAACTTGTTGCCAAACGGCTTAGAGAAAAGGGTATAGAAGAGATATGTTTTGACAGGGCTGGATATAGATATCACGGCCGAGTTAGGGAATGCGCTGAAGCGATGAGGAAAGGAGGAATAAAGTTCTGATGGCGGATGTAAAAAAGGAAACTCAACAGACCGATGAAATTGTTTATGAGAAGGTACTTCAAATAAAGCGTATAACAAAGGTTACAACAGGCGGTAAAAAGTTATCTTTTTCTGCCTTGGTAGTAGTTGGAAATGGAAAAGGCAAAGTTGGGTATGCCTTGGGGAAGGCCAACGAAGTGGTAGATGCCATTCGTAAAGGGCTTATGAAGGCACGCCAGAATATGGTTTGGATACCTGTGAAAGGACATACGATCCCTCATGATGTTGTGGGTGAGTTTGGGGCCTCCAAGGTGATAATGAAACCAGCCTCGCGTGGTACTGGAGTTATTGCTGGTGAAGTGGTGCGGGCTTTGTGTGAAGGTGCAGGGATACAAGATATATTGACCAAGTCATTAAAATCTAATACCCCTATTAATTTGATAAAGGCGGCTATGAATGGATTTTTTAAGTTGAAATTGACTCCACCACCGTCTTTGTCTGATGATGAAAGAGTAGAGTAAGGAGGACGTTTACTTATGGGAATTAGTAATATACCTATGCCAAAAGGGGCCAGAACCAGCCCAAAGCGAGTAGGGAGAGGTGTTGGCTCGGGTATGGATAAGACCTCAGGTCGAGGCCATAAAGGAGCCAAGGCAAGGTCAGGTCCGGGTGTATATCCTGGGTTTGAAGGAGGTCAGATGCCTTTGTTGCGGCGTATCCCTAAACGGGGTTTTAATAACCGGGCCTTTGCGGAGAAATACAGTATAATCAATGTGGGGAAGTTGGCTGATTTGTTTAAATCAGGGCAAGAGATTACCCCAGAATTATTATTGGAAAAAGGGTTGGTGAAAAAACGCACGAAAGTAAAGTTGTTAGGCAATGGTGAAATAGGGATCGCTTTAAAGATAAAGGTTCATAAGGCCTCCTCTTCAGCAATTGAAAAGGTAAAACAGGCTGGAGGAGAAATAGAAATAATAAAATAGTTTGTTTACCTGAAAAGATAAATGCTCAAGGCATTCGCAAACATATTTAAGATAGAGGACTTAAGGAAAAAAGTTATTATTACCTTAGGTCTTCTTATTGTATACCGTATTGGGGCTTATATCCCTATCCCGGGCATAGATAGTTTAAGATTGGCTCAGATATTTGATAATATGGCTAAACAGGCCGGAGGAGGCCTTTTTGGATTGATGAATTTGTTCTCAGGTGGGGCATTGCGAAGGGCTACTATTTTTGCACTGGGAGTAATGCCGTATATCTCCGTATCTATTATCCTACAACTTTTAACACCTGTTATTCCCAAATTGGAACAGTTGTCGAAGGAAGGGGCTACTGGGTACCGACAGATACTTCAATATACCCGTTATGGAACAGTATTGCTATGCCTTTTGCAGGCCTATTTTATTGCGCTGTATTTAGAGAATGGAATTGGCGGAGAGAGTGTGGTTTTATTCCCTGGTTGGGGGTTTAGGATAATGACGATGATATCCTTGACTACAGGCACGGCGTTTATAATGTGGTTAGGGGAACAGATACAGGAGTATGGAATTGGCAATGGGATATCACTTATAATTACTGCAGGGATACTTTCCCGTATGCCAGCCGCTGTGTATCAATTATATACCCTTGCTCGCACAGGTCAAATGCGGCCAGAGATTGTGGTATTTTTATTGGTAATGTTGTTTGCTGTTGTTTGGTTTGTTACTGCTATTACACAGGGACAGAGGAAGATACCAGTTCAGTATGCAAGAAAAGTAAGTGGGACCAGGGTTGTTGGAGGACAGAGTTCGTATATACCTTTGCGTGTTAACCAAGCAAGTGTTATGCCTATTATCTTTGCCCAGTCTGTATTATTATTCCCTGCTACGTTGGCAAGTTTTGGTATTAGATTCGGTGTAGATAAGGTTGCGAGTTGGTTAAGAAGAGGTGATATGACCTATATAATTGTGTATTCAATATTGATAATCTTTTTCACCTTTTTTTATACTCAAATTATATTTCGGCCACTGGATATAGCTGATAATCTTAAGAAATATGGAGGTTTTATTCCGGGAGTTAGGCCAGGAAGGCCAACAGCAGAGTATCTTTACGATGTAATGATAAAGGTGACCACTATAGGGGCCATATTTTTGGCTGTAATTGCGATTATGCCAATGCTTTTAAGTCGTTGGCTAAACATACCATACCTGGTTGCTCAATTCTTTGGTGGGACAGGTATATTGATAGTTGTAGGTGTTTTGTTAGATACGATTAGGCAGATAGAGTCTCACCTGTTAATGCGTCATTATGATGGTTTCCTGCGGTCTGGTAGGATAAGAGGAAGGAGATATGGATGATGGAAAAGATTAATCTGGTACTGTTAGGCCCTCCGGGTGCAGGTAAAGGGACACAAGCGGAGATATTAAGAGAGAGATTAAGTTTAGAGCATCTTTCAACCGGAGACATACTCCGTGCTGAAATGAAAAAAGGTAGTGAATTGGGGCAGAAGGCCAAGGAGTTTGTTGAAAGCGGACAATTAGTACCAGATGAGATCATAATAGGTATGATAAGGGAGAGGCTTAAAGCAATACCTGATGAAAAAAAAGGGTTTTTGCTGGATGGGTTTCCTCGTACTGTAGCTCAAGCACAGGCTTTGGACGATTTGTTGCAGGAATTAGGACAAAAACTTACAGCAGTGATATATCTGAAGGTCTCTTGGGAAGTAGTGAAGATGAGATTGACCGGTAGGTTGATATGTCGGAGTTGTGGGGCTATATATCACAAGATAAATAAACCACCTAAGGAAGATATGAGATGCGATCTCTGTGGAGGAGATCTGTACCAAAGGGAGGACGATAAGGAAGAGGTTATTAAAAAGAGATTTGATGTATATACCCAGCAAACAGCACCATTGATAGAATTCTACAGAGAGAAAGGGATTCTGTACGAAGTCAATAGTGAAACTTCACCTGAAGATACCTACCACCAGATATCGGAAATATTGTCTCAATAACTTGATTTAAGAAATGATTAAATTGAAAGGCCCTGCAGATGTAGAGGGGATTCGTTCCGCAGGACGGATAATACATCAGATTTTTCAACTCTTGTCTGAGAGAATAAAACCCGGAGTAAGTACTTGGGATTTAGATCAATTCATAGAGAAATATATTGTTTCTCATGGTGGTAGGCCTGCGTTTAAGGGCTATCGCGGGTTTCCTGCTGCCAGCTGTATATCAGTTAATGAGGAAGTGGTTCATGGCATACCATCTGAGAAGAAGGTATTGAAAGAAGGAGACATCGTTGGAGTAGATATTGGGGTTGAAAAAGACAGTTATTATGCTGATGCAGCCTATACATTTGCAGTAGGGCAGGTAAGTGAAGAGGATGAGAGACTAATGCAAATAACGCATTATGCCTTGATGCGGGCAATAGAGAAGGCCAAAACCGCTCGACGAATAGGAGATATTTCTTATGTGATCCAGCGAACCGTTGAAAGAGAAGGATTTTCCGTTGTCAGGGAGTTTGTAGGACATGGGGTTGGGTTTGAGATACACGAGCCCCCAATGGTACCAAATTATGGGAGACCTGGAACAGGGGAGAAAATTAAACCAGGTCTGGTTTTGGCAATAGAACCGATGGTTAATGCTGGCACATGGGAAGTAGTAATAGACCCACACGACAACTGGACTGTTCGCACTAAGGATAGAAAGAAAAGCGCCCATTACGAGCATACCATTGCTATCTTAGAAGGAGAAGTTCAAATACTGACCTGACTGGTGTGTATTAGGGACCTTCTTTATTCTTTATATAGATTTAATCAAATCTAGGTTATTGTGCAATAGGCTTATACTCTATTCCTTATTGAAGGCCTCGGGTATGGTATAATCTTCTAAGATGATCCAGGCAGGAGGAGATAGTAAGTTATGAAGCAGCATATCATCTTTTCAGGTACAGTGCAAGGAGTTGGATTTAGATATACCTCGCAGGTATTGGCCCGAAGGTGGGGACTTTCGGGTTGGGTAAGGAATCTCCGTGATGGCCGGGTTGAGATGTTTCTTGAAGGAGAGCCAGAGCAAATTAAGGATTTTCTTCATGATTTAGAACGGCATTTTTTAGGATATATTCGGGATATCCAATATCTAAAAGATGCAGATTCCATACCTTCTCAAGTAGGGTTTCATATCTTACCGACGATCTAAGGATTTATAAGCGCTAAGGATAGGGATTAGTGGAGGAGTAGTTGATTATGACCAAGCAAGAAGCAAAGCAACGTATAGAACAATTAAGAGAAAAGGTCAATCGCCATAATTATCTCTACTATGTCTTGGCTAAGCCTGAGATAAGCGATTATGAGTATGATATGCTTCTTAAAGAGTTGCAAAGACTGGAGAAAGAGTTTCCAGAGTTCATTACACCCGATTCTCCTACGCAGAGAGTCGGGGCCTTACCTGAGAGGCCCACATTCGAGGTTTTTGAGCATAATCCGCGTATGTATTCATTAGATAATGTATATTCCTTTGATGAATTTAAGGAATGGGTGGATCGAATTGAAAAAATTGTTGGATTTATCCCAGAGTTTAGTTGTGAATTAAAGATAGACGGTGTAGGGATATCGATTATATACGAAAATGGCGTATTTGTTCGGGCTGTGACACGTGGGGACGGTTATAGGGGAGAGGACATTACACCTAATGCTAAGACTATTCGAGAATTGCCCTTGCGGTTGAAAACTGATAACCCTCCAATTTACTTGGATATAAGAGGCGAAGTCTACATACGGAGAGAAGATTTTCAGAAGATGAATCAAGAAAGATTAGATCAGGGCCAAGATGCATTTGCTAACCCACGTAATGCCACAGCAGGTTCCCTTAAATTATTAGATGCCCGGGAAGTTGCTAAGCGGAATCTTCATTTCTTTTGTCATTCCTTCGGTAGGGTGGTTGGGAGAGAATATCGATCTCAATGGGAATTTTTGGATGATGTTTCATCTATGTTGGTTCCGGTGGAACCTAATAGGAGACTGTGTA
>JAMOOT010000109.1 GCA_027065215.1 Candidatus Omnitrophota bacterium
TCAACCGTCCCGCAGACCCACAGATGGCCGATATGCAAATAATCCCCTGCGGACCCAGAAGTATTACCAATATCAGGTGATACTAAAGCCAGCCCCTTCAGATGTTCAAGAACTTTATAAAAAAAGCTTAATCTACGTTGGGGTTGATCTGTCTCGGCACGACCTGCGATTTGTCCATGATGACTGGGAATCTCCTACGCTGGGTGCAACTGGTTTAGGATGGGAAGTTTGGTTAGATACATTGGAAGTAACCCAATTCACTTATTTTCAACAGGTAGCAGGCAAGGATTTGAATCCCATATCTGCTGAAATCACCTATGGATTAGAACGAATTGCGATGTTTATTACAGAAAAAGAAAATGCCTTCAGCCTCGATTGGAATGAAGATATCAGTTATGGAGATATACACAAGGAAGAAGAGAGGCAATTTTGTAGGTATAATTTTGAAGAGAGTAATATAGAGTTATTGTGGACTCTATTTTATTCTTATGAAAAAGAGGCTAATAGATTATTGGATAAGGAATTATATTACCCGGCCTATGAATTTCTGCTAAAGACATCTCACACATTCAACCTTTTAGATGCACGTTCGGCGATAAGTGTGTCAGAAAGGGCTAATATGATAGGTAAAATTCGCGCACTGGCCTACAGATGCGCAGATCTGTACTTAAAACACGAAGGGCAATAACTATGCTTCCAGATGAGAGGGGTTATTTCGGCGAATTTGGGGGGCGATTTGTCCCTGAGACATTGATACCTGCCCTGAAGGCCTTAGAGGAGGCCTATCAGAAGGCCAGAAAAGATCCGTCTTTTAAAAAAGAATTGAATTACTATCTGCAAGAGTATGCCGGAAGGCCTACACCGCTATATTTTGCCCAAAGATTAAGCGATTATCTCGGGTATAAGGTTTATTTAAAGCGGGAGGACCTTCTTCATACTGGAGCCCATAAGATAAACAATACATTGGGACAGATTTTGTTGGCAAAGAGGATGGGAAAGAAAAGGATAATTGCGGAGACTGGAGCGGGACAACACGGTGTTGCCACTGCTACAGTGTGTGCCCGTTTTGGTTTGAAGTGTGTGGTCTATATGGGGCAGGAAGATATGCGACGGCAGGAATTAAATGTGAAACGAATGCGATTGCTTGGGGCAGAAGTTGTCCCAGTAAAGACAGGGACCAAGACCCTAAAAGAGGCCACCTCTCAGGCCATACGGGATTGGGTAAGCAACGTTCGCGATACATTTTATATAATCGGTTCAGTAGTTGGCCCTTACCCTTATCCTATGATGGTCAGAGACTTTCAGTCAGTGATTGGTCGGGAAGCCCTTAGGCAGTTCAGGAAGATATCTAATAAAAAACTGCCAGACATGTTAGTGGCATGTGTTGGTGGTGGAAGTAATGCAATGGGACTTTTCTATCCATTCTATAAATATAAAAACGTAAAGATGATAGGTGTGGAGGCCAAGGGAGAAGGATTTTCATTGGGAAGACATGCTGCCAGTCTTTGTAGAGGGAAGAAGGGGGTATTGCACGGCTGTATGACCTACCTTCTCCAAGACAAAGACGGCCAGATAATTGATGCCTATTCCATAGCCGCTGGGCTTGACTATCCCGGGGTTGGCCCAGAACACTCCTATTATAAGGAGATCGGGCGAGCGAAATACACGGCGGTAACCGACCAAGAGGCATTGAAAGGGTTTGAGATACTCTCAAAATCAGAAGGAATCATACCTGCCTTAGAGAGTGCCCATGCAATTGCATTTTTACTCAAGAACCGCAAACGTTTTCCTAAGGATACAGAGATAGTCCTTTGTTTATCTGGAAGAGGCGACAAAGATAGCCATGCAATAGATAGGATATTCGCTGGGTCAGAATAAGATAACAGATTTTTTAATAATTGGTTAAGGTGGAAATTTTATTGTTTATGTGATTACTTTTTAAATTTTTTAAAAAATAAATTGACACTTTGGTATGTATTGTGTATTTTTAAAAGAATTAACCCTGTTAGAAGATGAGGGAAAAGTTTAGTGAAAAGGTAAAATAAAGGAGGTCTTCTGATGAAGAGGTTAGTGTCTTTATTGGTAGCGGTGGTGTTTGGATTTAATTCCGTATTCGGCTGGTCTGCTCCAATAGGGATGTCTATGGCCAATTTGTTGGCAGGTGGGAAATTAAATTCTGCTCTACCATTGCCCGTGGCAAAAGGGTTTGAGATAGTGAATGGAAGTATGGTGTTTACCTGGGATAAGGATGAGGTGGCAGTTGGGAAGGATGAGTTTTTGAAGGCATTTTTCACTGCATTGCAGTTGAAGGATAAACATTTCTGGGTAGATATGGGTATGTTAAAGTCGGTCTATGAGGTGCTGGATCCAGCGCTGGTAGGGACGATAATAGGGAGGGTGTTTATAGAGTCGGATATAGAATTGAAGAGGAA
>JAMOOT010000110.1 GCA_027065215.1 Candidatus Omnitrophota bacterium
ACAATATCCATCCAATAACCCCCACCCCAAAAGCAACAAGAATACCAAAAATAACGATCGGATTAATACCCCAAATTGCAAACATCTCCCTCCAACTTATCTCTCTCCGTACGAAAGCCAAAAATGCCGATAACCCGTTGAGATGTAAAGCCATATAATCCTGTTCTTTATCTTTATGTTTAGATGTATCCTGAGGTTCTGTCCCACTCGGATAGCCCGTAATCCATTCCTTAATCCATTCAATCCCCTCCACAACATATGAAGATCCGGGTATCTTCTTAAACCACCTTTTAGAAAATTCCCCAAAACTTACCATCTTCCCCTTACCCCATTTAAACACCTTCTTAACATATGAAGATCCGGGTATCTTCTCCAACAAGTTTAACGACTTGTTTATCACATTGTTCTTAGAATCCATTTTCTTCATCTCATCCTTTGCCTCTTTCACCGCATTTTGTATGGACTGGAATATCTCCTTCACCCTTTTATCATCCGTATTTATATATGGATAAGATTGTTCACTATCCCAAACCACCCAACCTTTCTCCAAAACCTCCTTAACCAGACCAGCCTCCTTGGACACCTTCTCACCGAAGAAAGAATAAATCAGTTGCCCGAAGAAAGAATGTCTTAAGAAGTTCTTAAAATCACTTTCCGTAGGAATTTTAACACGGCTGCTATCGCCAGCTGCGGTCGACTGGTATATCAATATATCATTCCTATACAGATAATACTTAGTAACCCAATCCTTACTGAAAAACTGATATCTATGCTCGGGCGTAGCAATAACCAGAGTATAGAAATTCCCCTGTTTATCCACCCACCGCTTTATCGTAATTCCATATCCCAGGTACCACTTACCAGCGTGGCCATCGTAGATATAGTCACCAAGCGAATTCCCATTCTTATCCACAAGTGAGACCCGATATATATTCTCTCCATAATATCTCCGTATATATATCCTGGTTCCCTGAGGGAGCCTTGTGTTCCCCGGATTCCTTACCTCTAATATGATTACCTCAGAAAAGTCCGCCCTATTCTCCTCAAACTCAATCACAGCAAACGATAATCCATTAGCCAATAATATGGGGCCCTCCTCCCTACTCTTACCCTCCGCAACCTTATATTTTCCCAAAATCTGAATTACTTCAGAAATAACTCCTCTGTCAATCTTAGCAAGTTGGCCCGGCCCAATCCGTTTTGGCACAAACTTGTCTCCTTTCCACTCCCCTTCTACAATCATCTCCCCCACCGGATTTGCCAACACGCCATAGACCCCTACAAAGGTCATCTTTCGGCAATTGATATGAGAATATAATTGCCACTCATCATCCATATTCTCTTTTTCTACGACCTTATTTTCTGTGTCCTTATTTTCGGTTTTCTTTTCTACGACCTTCCTTTCCGCGACTAAATCTTCCACCACAATACTTACCATATTCTTAAGGGTATCTATGGCATCTTCTCGATTAGTCCACGCTTTATTTATCTGCCCTAAATAAAACTTCAGATATTTGTCAGATAACAGTTTCAAATACTCTTCTTCCTCTTCTTCCGACAAAGTCCTCACTTGATAAATCTTGCCATTGACCAAATCGAACTTAAATCCATGGGTAGGGAATTTACCAATCCATTTATCGTATATCGTAACCCCTAAAATCTCATCTCTCTCATTAAACTCTACATCCATTACCTTACGCTCTCCTCCATCTCCAGAGAAAGACAAGGCTACTATTCGCTTTTTATCCCGCTCCACTCTTGTGTCAACCCGAGTGAAGACACGGCCCTTTATCTGGTCTATCACTCTCTGCAACTCTTCTTTATTGATTACACTATTATTGTTATTATTGTTTCCGACATTCCCCTTATTCTTATCTTGTTGTTGTTGTGGTTGTGGTTGTGCTTGTGCTTGTGGTTGTGCTTGTTTCTGTCCTGATTCTAAGTCCTCCAAAAAGTCCGAAATCAAACTTGCTATATAGTCACCCGGGATATTCCCACTCCATCTGGATATTGCCAGGGGCAGGAGCCTACTTTCTGCCATCTTACCTTTTTTGTTGTCCTCACTTTTTTCTTTATTATCCTTATCTTTAGCTAATAAGACCCCACTCCAAATTATCTTCCCAATAGGACGACCAAACACCCCTCTCACATTCCCATACGGATACGAATATGGTCCACCCCTCGGCTCTACAAACCTTACATCCCCAAAAGGCGAATTTGTTTCGAGGTCAAGATATTTGTACACCTTTCCTCCACCGGTACTACTTCTCCACTCAACCTTAAGAAGCCTCTTTTCATCCCTAACTACTACACCCAGAGCCTTAAGTGTGCCCAATTCCGTTAACTTCAACCCTTCGTTGTCCTCATCAACCTGATACACCACCATCTCAGAAGGTTCCTTGCCGCAGAACTTCTTCGGGACAAAGA
>JAMOOT010000111.1 GCA_027065215.1 Candidatus Omnitrophota bacterium
CAAATCCATTAGGATTGTATGACATGAGCGGCAATGTATGGGAATGGTGTGAGGATGTATATAGCAGTAATGCATATGAGCATCACTCTCGCCTAAATCCCATATATACATCTGGCGGGTCCTATCACGTTGGCCGGGGCGGTGGTTGGAACAGCGACTCCACGCTCGTGCGTTGTGCCAATCGCAACTTCGGTTCGTCTAGCAGCGGGAGCTTCAGTGTAGGTTTCCGCCTTCTTTTGAAGAAGTAACCTTTTGGGTTTTTACATTTTGTAATTCCCCGTCAGGGAGATTTTTATTTTTTTCTTGCAAAAACTGTTGGGTATATACTAACCTATTTCTGAATCTCAGAAAACAGCCTTAAAACTTTCTCGGCATAAAGCCGTTAATAGACTATAATCCTTATAAAATCTTGCTGAATAATCTATGGAGAAACGAATGAGAAAGCTTTTTAATACCTATGTTTTGGGTCTTATTCTCTTCCCTATGCTCAGCCACGACTCCAGCAGAAGAAAAACTCTTTCAAGACATAGCAGAGATAAAAGCAATATTGAAAGTTTTTATGGAACAGAGGGACAAGAGGTTTAAAGGCTTAAGGAGGACATGAACAAAAGGTTTGAGCAGGTGAATAAGCGTTTTGAGGACATGAATAGATGTTTTGATCAAATGATGGAGGCAATTCAGTTTATTATGATTTGGAGATCAATATGCAATATGATGTAGCGTCAAAGGTGATATTATCCCATTGCAGGGAAGTGATTTTGAAAGAGATGTGTGGGTTATCAGTTGTGGAATCAGAGATTTTAGATGTTCGTCCACAGGAGACAGCATCACTTAGAAGATCAGATTTTGTTTTAAAGGCATTATTTGAAGATGGCACCCAGAGGTTGATTTTGATTGAGTTTATAACATCATGGAAGAGGTATTTACCTTTAAGAACTCTTGAGACGAGGTGTCGTCATATACTGGATGAGGGTCTGGATGTAATTACTGTGATGATAGTGTTAAGACCCTGTTCAGGTCTTAAGGATTATTATTGTGACGATGAGGTGGAATTTAGATATAAACTGATAAAGGTGTATGAGCTGGAAGCGAAGGAGGTATTGGATAGAGGTCTTACATGTTTGTATCCTTTTGTTCCTCTTATGAAAGGCGGTAAGGATTTGGTTGAGGAAGCAGAGAGGGGGATATATGAGTCAGAAGGGAGTCGTGAATATAAATCAGATCTTTTAACAGGCATGGCGATACTTGGTGGATTGGTGTCAAAAGATATTCCTATAAAATTAATTCAGAGAAGGAGGGATTTAATGATAGAGTCAGCAGGATATGAGATAATAAAAAGAGAAGGTTTTGAAGAAGGAATCAAACAGGGCATTCAACAAGGCATCCAGCAGGGTATTCAGCAGGGCATTCAACAGGGTATTCAGCAGGGTATTCAACAGGGGTTATTGTTGGAGGCTCAGGAGATGTTACTTGAGGCACTTGAGGAGCGATTTGATGTAGTTCCAAGATCCATTGCAGAAAAAATTAAACAGATAGACTCTAGAGAAGTGATAAAAGGTCTTTTCAGGGTAGCTCTTAGGGCAAAGTCTTTGGAAGAGTTTGAGAGCAAATTGGACATTGCCATGAGGTAGATTGAATATTTAAGGAGCCAGCAGATGAAAAGGATTGTTTTGTTTGTTTTAATTTTCAGTCTGATGTCAGGTTTTGTTTTTGCCCGCCGAGGTGTTGATCCCAGTTTTATTCCAATAGATAAAGAATCTGAGATAACTTCTTCTGATGAGATAGCAGACAGGGTGTGGAAAGATCCCTATTTAGGTATGGAGTTTGTATATGTTCCGGGAGGGTGTTATGAGATGGGGTGTAGTTCATGGACTGATAGATGTGATGATGATGAATATCCGGTTCACACAGTTTGTGTTGATGAATTTTGGATTGGGAGGTATGAGGTGACCTTTGAACAATATGACAGGTTCTGTGAAGAGACAGGTAGAAGCAAGCCAGATGATGGAGGTTGGGGCAGGGGAACCAGACCGGTGATTAATGTCTCTTGGTATGACGCTAAAGCATTTGCAAAGTGGCTTTCAAAGAAAACGGGATATAAGTTTCGCCTTCCTACTGAGGCTGAGTGGGAGTATGCGTGCAGGGGTGGTGGTAAGAAGGTGAAGTATGGCACATCAACAGGTGGATTATCTCACGATCTTGCGAATTATTTGGGCACAGGGGGCAGGGATAGATGGAAATACACCTCTCCTGTTGGATCGTTTCCTCCAAATCCATTAGGATTGTATGACATGAGCGGCAATGTATGGGAATGGTGTGAGGATGTATATAGCAGTAATGCATATGAGCATCACTCTCGCC
Source organism: Candidatus Omnitrophota bacterium (assembly GCA_027065215.1). Lineage (GTDB taxonomy): Bacteria > Omnitrophota > Gorgyraeia > S143-82 > S143-82 > S143-82. Next base: position 2,362 of record JAMOOT010000111.1, read on the forward strand.
TAAATCCCATATATACATCTGGCGGGTCCTATCGTATACGGGGCG
>JAMOOT010000112.1 GCA_027065215.1 Candidatus Omnitrophota bacterium
GTTTGACTCCCGCTTGGTCTTTTTGGGAACCAGCACTGCCTCTTCTCATTATCCTCCCATTTGTCGAGCCAATGATGAAGACTACATAGATCGTATCTTATCCCGCCCAAGATTGATCCTATCGTCCTTGAAGGAGATTTATGAGAAGAGATTAGGAGAGAGGATATTGCCGCCTTATGTTGTATTAAGACAAGATTCAACCTTCGTGCAATCAAAAATAAGCCAAAATAGTAAGAGAAGAGATGTATTCTCCAAGGGAATTACATATTGTTTCCCTGATGGTAAAAAATACCATTTCGAACCAGAATATCTGCATTACAACCTATATGAAGAATTAGTAGTCCTTCGTAGGATGGAACAGGGATATGTGTTAGATAAGGGAAAGGGGCTTGGAGATTAGGTGATTATTAAAGCAGGGGTGTGCTATAATGTGTTAGGGAATACAATGAGGGGGAGGTTGTGTGATGCGCAGGTGGATTCGGATTCTATTTGATCTATTTCTTTCCTTTTCTTTTCTCCTTCAGACTGGTTATGGTTGGGTTGGAGATGGAGCAGGTTTGACTATCCCAAGACTTGATAATAGCGCGCACTCTATTCGGGTCTATTGGGATTGGGAAGAGGAGGTGATAGATCTATTTGGCAGGAAGGGAGACTTAGGGGCAGGACCGATGCCCTTTGGGGAAGGAGAAGTGGAGTTTCAGGTGGAGAAAAGAGGGTTTAGCATATTGATCTCCTCTCCGCGAAGCAGGGTTCGTCTGCCGTTGAGGGTGGAGGGATTTGTAGGTGATTTGGTGCCTGTCCGGTTGGAGCATAGGCAGTGCTTTGTTGGAGAGAGGGAACTGGTTTGGTATGAACTGGAAGAGGTAGGAGGGAAGGAATTTCGATTGAGGGAGTGGATTTTTGCCCGTTCTCCGAATAATGGGAAGGAGTTGAGGTATAGGTGGGTATTGGGTGATGGGTATTACTTTAAGCGAGAGGCAGGTAGGATCTGGATCTACAAGAGAGAGCGGGTGAGGGTAAGCGGAGTGAGTGCGGATAAGGTAGAGTTGATAAAGAAGAAGGTCCTCTCAGCCCTGCCCAAGGCAAGGTTTGTGCAGGACTACAGGGTAGCAGAGGTGGGGGATCTTGTCTATTGGGACAGGAAGGGGAGGAGGTATGATGGAAGGTTGAATCTGGTTGGAGAGAATACGGTAGAACTGAAGATATCCCTACCAGAGTCTCTGTATCCGATAAAGATAGACCCGGACCTGAGGTGGGTTCAGTGGGTAGGTGGGCCTACGGGAGATGATGAAAATATTTCATCGGTGGCAATAGGAAGCAGTGGAGAGGTGTATGTAGCAGGTAGTATTGGAGGCACTGGAATAGATGAGGGATTTGCCTTTGAGGGCTATGGTGGTGGGAATAAAAATGGATTTGTTGCCAAGTTAGTGGATACAGGCACAGGAGTGGAGTTGAAGTGGCTCAGATTCATAGGCGGACAGGGAGATACCTCTGTGAACTGCATTGCCTTGGCTGGGGATGTGATATATGTGGGGGGAGAGGCCAGTGGGAATTTGGGTGATGTAAAGAATCTGTTGGGTTGTTATAGTGGAGGGGATGAGGGGTTTATAGTAAAGGTGAAGGACAATGGGGATAGCAGTGAAGTGGTTTGGGGCCAGTGGATTGGGGGAGGTGGTAGTGATTCCATCACTGCCCTTGCGGTCTCAGGTGATGAGGTCTATGTGGGTGGGGAAAGCAGTAGCAGTGCTATCGATGAGGTATCGATGGCGGGAAGTTATAGTGGGAGTAGAGAAGGATTTATCGTGAAGGTAAAGGATAACGGCAATAGCAGTACTGTGGTTTGGGGGCAGTGGATCGGGGGGAGTAGCAATGATTACATCGGTGCCCTTGCGGTCTCAGGTGATGAGGTGTATGTGGGAGGGTATAGCTGGAGCAGTGCTATCGATGAGGTATCGATGGCGGGAAGTTACAGTGGGGGGTATGAAGGATTCATCGTGAAGGTAAAGGATAATGGAGATAGCAGTGAGGTGGTCTGGGGCCAGTGGGTCGGGGGAAGTGATTATGATTACATTTATGCCCTTGCGGTCTCAGGTGATGAGGTCTATGTGGGAGGGTATAGCTGGAGCAGTGCTATCGATGAGGTATCGATGGCGGGTAGTTATAGTGGGGGATATGAAGGATTTATCGTGAAGGTGAAGGACAACGGGAATAGCAGTACAGTAGTGTGGGGCCAGTGGATCGGGGGAAGTGATTATGATTACATTTATGCCCTTGCGGTCTCAGGGGATGAGGTGTATGTGGGTGGGTATAGCTGGAGCAGCGGTATCGATGAGGTATCGATGGCGGGGAGTTATAGCAGTGGTGAAGGATTTGTTGTGAAAGTAAAGGACAACGGGAACAGC
>JAMOOT010000113.1 GCA_027065215.1 Candidatus Omnitrophota bacterium
ACCACATACACCTTATCTTTTGCCAACACCACTATATCTGCTCTCCCCCTCCTGCTCACATCCTCTCCCCGAACCTCATACCCCGTGGACATGAAAAACGAAAATAACACACTGGCATAATACCCCTCATATTGCCCCATCGGATTGTTTATGTGGTAATGATATGGTATCGATTCAAATAACCTCTTCACCCAATTCTTTATCCCTTCTATATCTCCCTCCCTTAACGCCCGCGATAACCCCTTACTTAACCCTACATCCACCCGATCATCTGTCATCTTCTCCAATAAAAACTTGTTCAGCGCCTGCCTTACTTCCCTATTCGGTATCCGCAACTTATACTCTATAAACCCCTCCTCTGCTATCATCTCATCTATCGTCAAATATCCCGCTTGATACAATATCACCTCCGGCCTTACGTTCTCTACGTCAAACCTGTCCATCATCTCTTCACCGACTACTAAATTGCTCAACTCCGGTATGTAGAAATTCCCACTCTCTATCAACTTAATCAGAAAATTTGGCGTACCTGAACTGAACCAGTAATCCTTAAATACGCATCTATTCTTTACAAATTTCAATATATCAAACGGATTGTATAAACTGTCCCCTAAAAAGCTATACCCGTTATACCACTCCTTCACTTCTTCTAAATCTACATTATGCCTCCTTATCTCTTCACCCAAATACTCCTCTAATTCTTTTTGCGTTATCCCTACTATATTGCCAAAATCAGGATTCAACGAAATATCTTCCAAATTATTCAACCCCGAAAATATCCCCGCCTTACTGAATCGCGTCACACCTGTTAGCAATATAAACTTCAAATACTCATCCAAATCCTTCAATAACGAATAAAACCCCTTCAAATACTCCCGCACCTCCTTGGCTTTCTCTGGTTCATCTATGTTATCCAATATCGGTCGATCATATTCGTCTATAAGCACTACCACCTTTTGTCCATACCTCTTCACTGCACCCAATACCAACCTACGGAAAAAGTTCTCAACTATCTCCCTATCCTCCTCTACATCCAATTCTAAATAATCTCTACACTCCAGCAATAACTCTACCAACTTCTTCCTCAAGTCATCAACTGAACTGGCACTCGGCATACTCAACAATATTACCGGATACCTCTTTCCCCAATCCCACTTATCACATATCCACAACCCCTCAAATAATTCCCTCTCCCCCTCAAACAAATACCTAATCGTGGACAACAGCAAACTCTTACCAAACCTACGCGGACGGGAGAGAAAATAGGGAGGGAACTTTATCTGTTCTCTATACCCTTCAGCAAGCAGAGGGTAAATCCACTTCGTCTTATCCACATAAAGATACCCGCTTCGCCTCAACGACTTAAAATCCTGTATCCCTATCGGCATCAATTTTTCCATAACATCTCCTTTGCTTATTCCAGTGTATAATTCTATTCTACCAACATCTCACAACAACTCAAAGACTCATCAACTAACTCTAAACACTTCAAAATCTTATATCCTTGTCTTCCTCCGACCTATATTTGCCGATATCCATTTTTCAAGCACTTGACAGCACGCTTAAGTAAACCCTATCAGTTGAGACCTGATATTGGTTACTATAACCCAATGAAGAATACTCTCTCTTCCTATTCTCACATCCCTTCATAAAATCCTTTACTTTATAGTTTATGCAAGCGATAATATAACAAAATTATATTGACAACTGGAACGTTGTTTGTATAATACAGTTTCCCACAAGGGTATTTGGTAAATAGAACTTGGATAGGCTAAGAGGATTTATCAAAACAAGGAGAAAGAGCAGTGCCGAATAGACATTGTAAACTCAAGGCATTACGGGCAAGCGAAAAGAGAAGGGTTAGAAACCTTCGGGTCAAGCGTCATGTTAAAAAGGTGATAAAGGCCTACTTAAAGGCAATAGCAAATAAAGACTTGGAGACTGCCAAGCAGATGCTCCCAACCGTCTTCTCTGTTTTGGATAAGGCAGCCAAATATGGAGTGATAAAGAAAAACACCGCAAGCCGTAAAAAATCTCGGTTGAGTAAAAAATTAGTGGCAATTTCTGTTTAATGGATTCTTGAATTTTCAATATCTCTGGAGAGACTCTTAATTACTTCAATTGTTCTATATTTTTTCAATCTAATTTGTGGAATCTATGTTATATCTCGCCATTGACCTTTCTTCTTCTTTTCTAACACTTTTGAATATAACACAACTTCATTAATTATGTTATTCACAATAATCCACACCAAACCTAATATCCCATCCTTATATCCCGATTTTCTTATATAATGTTTCCAAAAAAGCTTCATTGGCCTTAATAGCAGACGATTTCTCAATTGTTTCTCAGAAAGATGAGAATAAACTCCCTCTTCTACTTGTAAATCG
>JAMOOT010000114.1 GCA_027065215.1 Candidatus Omnitrophota bacterium
TCTAGGTGGGGTAATCTTGCAGTAAATGTAAATATAGTTAAGGCATTTTCTGGTGAAAGTTGGGATGACTTAAAGGAAGATTGGAGAAAGCTTATTCAAGATAAACTTAAAAATGATGAAAATGGTGATGAGTCTGGGAAAGAAGTTGCGGCGTCATTGATATTGGTGATGGATGATGTGCCACAGGATTTAAGGAATAAGGCATTTTCTGTGATGTGGGAGTTGATAGGGGGGTATGGGTGGAGGAGTCTTGTAATAAATATGGTTAAGGCATTTTCTGACAAAAGTTGGGATAACTTAGAAGAAGGTTGGAGGGAGCTTATTAAAGAGAAACTTGAAAAAGGTAGTGATTTGGATAAGTTCGTTGCGCTATCATTGATGTTGGTGATGGATGATGTGCCACAGGATTTAAGGAATAAGGCATTTTCTGTGATATGGGGGGTGATAGGGGAATATGAGCGGAAGAGTCTTGTAATAAATATGGTTAAGGCATTTTCTGATGAAAGTTGGGATAACTTAGAAGAAGGTTGGAGGGATCTTATTGAAGAGAAACTTGAAGAAGGCAATGGGAATGAGAAGTGGCTTGCGGCGTCATTGATATTGGCGATGAAGGATGTGCCACAGGATTTAAGGAATGAAGCATTTTCTGTGATATGGAATTTGTTATGGGAATATAAGGAGGATAGTTTTGCAGTAGATATGACTATTGAGAGATTTTTTGATGAAAGTTGGGACAACTTAGAAGAAGATTGGAGGAATTTTATTGAAGAGAAACTTGAAAAAGGTGGGAATTTTGAGAAGTGGCTTGCGGTGTCATTGATATTGGCGATGAAGGATGTGCCAGGCAGTTTGATAAGAAAGGTGGAGGAGGTCTTTTCGGAAGATTATTCTTTCTCGGATTCTTCTTCTGTAATTGGTAAAGGCAAGATAAGAGGGATCTCTTACGATGGGGGTGTGCTTGGGATAGTTATAGATGATAAAAAGTATTATGCAACTTTTGATCCGATAAGTATCGATGAAGTTATAGGGAAGCTGAACCTTCTTTTGCATTGGGAAGGAGTAAGTAGAATAATTGATCTTTTGAAACAGAATCCACCAGAACATATCGGTGTATTTGACCGGATATTGGGTAGAGATATTCAGGGATATGGCCATAGGGAATGGGGAATAGGTGTGTATAAAAGAATTGCTGATAACCCGATTGCTTGGTTGCATGAGGTTTTGGAGTATTTGGCGGATATTGGCAAGGTAAACCCAGTGGTTAGCTCTGGAGATGAGATAATAGTGGAGGATTTGGATACAAAAGAAGTAATTTTAAGAATACCCATAGATCGTAGTAATGTGGATATAGAGTGGATAGAAAAGGCCAGATCTGGGAATAGGCACTATGTTTTTAGGATATTGCAACGGATATTGGCGAGTAAATCATTGGTGAATGAGGATAAAGTTTTAAGTGTGAAGATAAGGTTAAACAACTTATTTGAGGCAGTAAAGAGAAAGTATGGTAAGGATGCACAGATGTTAGCAAAAGCTGTCATTATGCCTCGGTATGCCAAAGGCAAGATAGAGTTGATTAATAAGAAAGATATAATTTCTGTGCTTATGTTTTTAAAGGAAAATATAAAGCAAGAGGATTTACCGTTTATAAGTTATTTGAATGGTGGGGTTGATTTGATTGATATAGACAGAATAATAGAATTGCTAACAGATAAAGCAGTGAAGGTTTTGCTGGTATCTAATGTAGATATTGCTGAGTATGCTGGTGATAGACTTTCTTGGGGTGAGGTTGTTATCCCGTTTCTTTGGGAATCTGGGGTGTCTATAGTGGTAAGGGATGAGGAGTTAGCTGAGAAAATGATTGAATATATCCGGGGTGGTGAGACGTATGTAGAGTCTTATATAAAGGCAGTAGCCCAAATGGACAGGCAGGATTTACCAGTTGTCCTTTCTGCTGAAGAGGAACCTGTTCCTATGGAAGGAAGAGATATGGGAGGAATTCATTTCTTGAATTATCAGTTGATACGAGTGTATCCATAGGGATATGTGGAAATTCGAGATGGATAGAAAAGTTGGAATTCTGTATTTTCTCCCACAGCTACTAAATTTACACAAAATCGGTCAATCTGTTTCTTGTGTTGTCTCTTTAACCTACGAGGTTAGGGCAGTATAGCTATTCTCTCATTGCCTCTATTTATTTTTTATGATATCGCTGTGTTTTTATACTATAATAAATCCAAATGTTAGTCATTATCGTAGATGGAGTGAAATTCCTAAATTACTAACCAGTTGAGGAGGGTAGGATTTGGATTGGAGATTTATTGATGACAATGGTTCGTTTGTGGTTCAGGATAACATCCCTCGCACTGCCTATT
>JAMOOT010000115.1 GCA_027065215.1 Candidatus Omnitrophota bacterium
AACCCTTGGACTGATGAGTTTATCTACGAAAAATTTGGTGTCCGTGGCGGCAGGGTATTTTTGAAAGGTAAACTCGTAAATAAGACTCGGTTATTAGAAGAAGAGTCTTTAGAAGTTGACCCGAAAACTATGGTAATAGGCCTTATATCTCGTCTCGTGCATCAGAAGGGAATAGATATAGCAGTTGATGGAATAAGAAAGGCATTATCTAAGGGCTTTAAGGACAAAATTTATCTTATTGCTTTAGGAAAAGGAGATAAAGAATATGAGGAATCTTTGTTGAATTTGGCAAAAGAATTTCCTAATAATGTTAGAGTACATTTGGAGTTCAATGAGCCATTAGCTCATCGTATTTATGCCGGTGTAGATGTTATTCTAATTCCCTCTCGGTTTGAGCCATGTGGTTTGACGCAGATGATCGCTATGAGGTATGGTTCAATCCCGTTAGTTAGAAGGACGGGTGGCTTGATTGATACTGTTTCTGAAGAGATAGGGTTCTTGTTTGACAAACCAGAGGGAGATGAATTATTATCTACTATAGAGCGTACATTTCATGTGTTTGGTGATCAGAAGGAGTGGCAAAAGAGAGTGAAGAAATCTATGAAGCAGGATTTCTCTTGGGATAGAAATGCAAATGCTTATAAGAAACTTTATGAAAGACTTAAGAGGAGGAAATAGATGGGAGTTAGATTGAAGATTTCAGATTTGCGGCCCGGTATGGTCCTATCTGAAAATCTAACCGACGAGGAGGGTGCTATTATTTTTCCGGTTGGGAAGGAAATTACGGAAGATGATATAATAAGACTTTCTAATATTTTAAATCTTAATAAGTTTGTGGTCGTGGAAGGAGAGGATGTTCTGCGTAAGGTTTTGGAAGATACTGAAAGAAAGGCTGATGAGAATTTGAAATCTGAAGTTAATAAGGCCCTTTCTTTTTGTTCGGGCACAAACGAGGAATTAAAACGAGATCTATATCTGTTGGGATTGAGGTATAGGATATTGTTGGCTGATGAGAAAAAGGGAAGTGAACAATGAATTCACATCTGATTGCCCCCCATATAAAACAAAAGTTAGAGCAGATAGTAAATATACCTACGCTACCTCAGGTTTTAGCTAAAGTAATACCGATGCTTAGTGATCCGAAAGTTTCAGCCAGGGAGATAGCCAGGGTAATTAGTCAGGACCAGTCTTTGGTTTCTCGGGTATTGCGAATAGTGAATTCGGCCTTCTATGGTTTCCCAAGGCAGATAACAACAATAGATCATGCATTGGTTATACTTGGTTTTAACAGGCTGAAGGCTGCGATCTTTACTGCCTCGGTCTTGGAGATATTTAGAGATGGGAAAAACGCTATTGGTTTTGATGTGCAAGGATTTTGGGAACATTCTATTGGAGTGGGAGTGGTAGCAAAGAGTTTAGCCAAATATCTGAGGCTTCCAAATGTAGAAGAGCATTTTATATTTGGATTGTTGCATGATGTTGGGAAACTGATATTAGACTATTATGGCAAGGAGTATTATAAGAAGGTCATTAAGTTGAGGGCAGACAAAGATATCCCGCTTATAAAGGCTGAGGAGGAGGAATTGGGTTTTAATCACGGTGTGGTTGGCGCGTTGGTCTTAGATAGATGGAATCTGCCCCCAGATGTGATAGATGTTGTGGGTTGGCATCATTCGGTGTTAAATTATGAAGGCAGATTTTTGCAAAATGTAGCAGTAGTATCAGTGGCCGATGCCTTGACAAGATTAGTGGGTATAGGCAATGGTGGAGATCCTTATGTGCCGGATTTGAGCCAAAATCTTATATCTCTCTTGCGTCTTGATCTGGCATCGATTGATTTTGTCCTCTCCGAGTCAATAGATCAGATTGAAAGTATGAAGGAATTTTTAGAGGTTATTCGGGGCGAATGATATAACAGGGGGGAGAAATGAATGAGATGAATGGTAAAGAGAATGTCCATAAGGATACAGAGATTGTTCAATTGGTGAGTTTTACTCTGGGAGAAGAAGAGTATGGAGTAGATATCTTGAAGGTCCAAGAGATCAATCGTATGATGGAGATCACACATGTGCCTAAATGTGCTTATTTTGTTGAAGGTGTGGTTAATTTGAGAGGGAAGGTAATTCCTGTGTTAGATTTACGCAAACGCTTTAATCTTCCGGCGGAAAACACAAAAGAGACAAGGATAATAGTAGTAGATATCGATGGATGTACTGTTGGTTTGATAGTGGATAGTGTCTCTGAGGTTCTGCGTTTGCCAAAAGAGACCATTGACCCTGCACCGCCAATGATTTCCACATCGATAGATACTCAGTGTATAAAAGGGGTAGGTAAACTTGAGGATAGATTAATAATCATAATTGAT
>JAMOOT010000116.1 GCA_027065215.1 Candidatus Omnitrophota bacterium
GGGGGAGAATATAGAGTTGGGAAAGATAAAGAGTGGTGGATTTACATTTTATTTGGATGGAAAGACTATGTTAAGGGAAAAAAGAGAAGTAAAAAGTTTGGAAGATTATCTCTCCTTCCTCTCTTCTATTTCGGTGGAATTATCTCCGTCCAAGCGTAAGGCACTTATTCTTGAGGCCTTGAAAGAGATTGGAAAAGAAAAAGGCGTTAGAGTGAACCTGGAAGAGGATCTTCTGGAAGAGGTTGTTTTTTTAGTAGAGTCGCCTTATGTCTTTGCAGGGGAGTTTGATGCGAGGTTTCTTGAACTGCCTCCAGAGGTCTTGGTTACCAGCATGGCCCGCAATCAGAAGTTGTTTACCTTCTCTATGCCAGATGGGCATATATCCAATATCTTTGCTGGTGTTTTGGAAGGGCAGGATAGAAGGGGATTTGATTATTCTCAGGTGCTGAGTAGGGTTAAATCTGTTCTGTCTGCCCGGCTTTCAGATGCCCTGTTTTTCTGGGACGAAGATATAAGGATACCCCTGACAGAGCGAGCGAAGTCTCTAAAGCGAGTCATTCTCCATAAGGATATTGGTTCGGTCTGGGATAAGGTAGAGAATGTGAGGGCATTGGCAGAGAGGGTTGTTGAGGAGTTAAGATTGGATGAACGGCAGAGGGAATGGTTATTTACTGCTATCTCCGTCTATAAGGCAGACTTGGAGACGCTTATGGTCTATGAGTTTCCAGAACTTCAGGGGGTTATGGGCTACTATTATGCCTTGGCCCAGGCTTATCCTGAAGCAGTTGCCTTGGCGATAAAGGAACACTATCATCCCATAAACTTCGAAGATAGGCTCCCGCTGGGAAGGATCTCATGGGTCTTGTCGGTTTTGGATAGGGTAGTGGATATAACTGCTTACTTTAAGGCGGGGCTTCGGCCCACTGGAAATGAGGACCTCTTTGGAGTCAGGCGAATGGTCCTTACCTTAATGAAGTTGGTTCTGGAGGGAGATTTCTCGCTTAACCTTGACAGGTTGTTCTCTGAGAGTATAAAATTATGGAAATGTAGTGAAGAGGTTAAAGAAGAGATAAAAGATTACTTTAAAGATAGGTTCTTGAATTTCCTTCAATCGCGTTCGATACGGCGTGATATCGCGGAAGCGGTCTGGCGAAAATGGGGATTGGACCTGCAATCAGGCCTTGAGGTGGCGCGGGCCTTGAACAAGATGGCCAAAACTGAGGAGTTTCAGAAGGCAGTGAAGGTCTTGGAGCGGACTTATAAGATAACAAAGAAAGTTGATAAAGATAGTCTACCTGAGGTTGACCTTTCTTTGTTTGAGTTTAAAGAAGAACGGGATTTGTTTTCTGCTTATAATGATGTGAAAACAAGGTTCCTTTCAGAAGTTGCTCGGAGAAGTTGGCAATCTGCTGTCAAGGTCTATTCTGAGTTATATGAGGTATTGCATAACTTCTTTGATAAGGTAATGGTAAATGTGGAGGATGAAAGGGTAAGGGCCAATCGGTTGGCCCTTTTGTGGAGAATAAATGAGTTGTTCGCAGAGAATCTGGCTCGGTTTTTTTAACCAAAAAAGGAGGATGAACTATGCCACGCACAAGGAAGAGCGCATCTAAGTCGGGTTCCAAAAAGGCCCCAAAGTATGTGTACTTTTTTGGAGGGGGGAAGGCAGAAGGTAATGCTGGTATGAAGATGTTGTTGGGAGGTAAAGGCGCTAATCTTGCGGAGATGACGAATATTGGAATACCCGTTCCACCGGGATTTACTATAAGTACAGAGGTATGTTCCTATTATTATGGCCATGGAAAGAAGTATCCTCCAACCTTGAAGGCTGAGATTGAGAAGAATCTTGCCAGACTTGAGAAGGTGATGAAGAAAAAGTTTGGTGATCGGGAAAATCCTTTGCTGGTCTCTGTGCGTTCTGGTGCACCTATTTCTATGCCCGGGATGATGGATACTATACTTAACCTGGGCTTGAACGATGAAACGGTTGAAGGCCTTGCCAAGCGGGCCAATAATCCAAGGTTTGCCTATGATGCCTATCGCAGGTTTATCCAGATGTTTGGAAATGTTGTCTTGGGGATAGAGCATAGTAAGTTTGAAAAGGTCTTGGATGAGGTAAAGGAAAAATACGGGGCAAAACTGGATACTGATTTGGATGTAGATGCCCTTAAGGAAGTGGTTCAGCGGTATAAGGATCTCATTAAAGAGGAAAAGGGATTTGAACTGCCTCAAGATCCAAAAGAGCAACTTCAGATGGCGATAAATGCAGTATTTGAGTCATGGAACAATCCAAGGGCAATAACCTATCGGAAGTTGAATGAAATCCCTGATGATCTGGGGACAGCGGTAAACGTCCAGTCTATG
>JAMOOT010000117.1 GCA_027065215.1 Candidatus Omnitrophota bacterium
GAGCCTTAATTGGGGCATACTTTGCCCTTAATTACGATATAAACCCATTGATAGAAATAGCCTTAGAGACTAACTGGCAAAAATTTTTAGGATACCTTGATTTTAACATAATTACTATTTCAGAGGGGGGTATTATCCGAGGACGGAATGTAGAACGATTTTTAAAAGAACTCTTTGGAGAAAAGGAATTCTGTGATTGTAAAATACCTCTAATTATAATCGCAACTGATCTAAAGACAGGGCAAGCGGTTCAGATAACTGAGGGGAAGATCTGGAAGGCAGTGCGGGCGAGCATTGCTATCCCCGGGATTTTTACTCCGATCCGATTAGGGAAAAAACTTCTGATTGATGGTGGAGTCTCTATGCCTGTCCCGGTAAAGGCCCTGACTATGCGAAAACTTCAGCCTGTATGGGCAATAAATGTCCTCTCTCACCCCACACGCCTGCAGCTCCAGGACAAGACCTCACCGAACCTTATCACCACACTCACACAATCTCTATTCATAATGGAATCGGCCATAGCCAATACTCAAAGTGAAGATGGAGAAAAGGTTATCTCCCTTGATACCAGCCATGTACTGTTCTACGACTTCCCTAAGGCAAGAGAGATAATCAAAATAGGAGAAGAAGTTAGTATTTCTTAAGAATAGGCCAAGACTGAGGTTATAGTGCGATACCGTTTACGGAAGGAAAGAATAATCTTGCGCAAACTTGCACGAGCCGAAGAAGGTAGGTCCTTAGGGAGGAACAGGTCTATATTCCAGTAAAATTTGTCTCGTTTCTTACGTTCTACAGGCAAATATGGCCCATATAAAACTGCTTCTGGGATTTCCTCAATTATAGAAGATAATTCCTTAGCCAAGCGCTGAGCCTTGGACTTCACTTCGTTTTCATCCTCAGAACGCAAAGACAAAATAACCAACTCACCAAAGGGAGGTAGTCGTAATTCACGGGCCAAAGACAACCACCTCTCATGCAGACCCGAAAAATCCACCAATTCCGTAAACCGAGTTCTGACATAAAGACGCTTTGCCTTATGCGAAGCAACTGCTACAAAACGAGAGGCCAATGGCATAGAATAAAACCTATCAATCGCAACCACATTATCTATCCCAATAAGAAACACTAAATCAAAGCGATCCTCCAATGTTAGCCATTTTTCAAATATCGGGACGTTCATTTTAAACCTATCCCGTAATATCTTTTCCCATCTCTCAGCTCCCATAGAGGAAAGTCTCACTGAGATTGAACCACAGGAGAGACACCTACCATTCCAAGGAAAGGAATTGGAACAGGACGGACAATAAAGGACATCTTTGCCTCTCTCCCGCACCAATGTATAGGGCCTATCACACCGAGGGCAGGATTGAACCTGTTTACAGGCGTTACACCTAATCGCCTTAGCGTATCCCTTGCCTATGATAAATACCGCTGCATGGCCCTTGTTTTGCAAGACTCGATAAAACTCCTCCTCAACAAATGCTGGAAGCAAAGGATGTTCCTTAGCCTGTACAGGGATAATTTCACTGTCAGGATCAGGCTGAACTTTATGCAAAAACAGTTTTCCCCCAGAATACTTCACCCGCTTTGTAAGGACTGAGTTGAGATCATACTTTGGCATTACCTCTTGACGATATACATCCAACCAAGCATCTTCTACGAATATCACTTCGTTTTTTACCATAGGCCAAAAAGCCAAGTGCCGCGTCCCAATAATCAAGACTGGGCCTTGATTAACTGCCCTTATGATCTGCCTTAACCTATCCCTACCAATCCCCTGATAAAACCCCATAACAGGAATTGATATCTCTCTCTTAATCCGCGTTACCAACTCGTTTACCCGAAATTTTGACTCCACAATCCACAGTGCAATTCTAAATTTCGCCTCCTTTAATGTGTTCTTGACAAATCTTCTAAACTCAGGCAGGTCCTCATAATACTCAATTACCTCTCCATCTCTTTTATTCGGCCTTATCTCCTGAGAGGGAAAATCCTGCCACTTCCCTGAACGTAGTTCAACAGGAAGTGCAGAGAAGACCATCTCCCCCCAAGATACCCAACAATCTTTTGATAAGGAATTAAGCCATGCCAGATCCAATTCAGAGAACCACCTACCCCCCTCATCCAAAAGAGAGATAATCTTCTTGATATCCCTTTTAGGCGCCCTACGATCAAGAGAAGAGACGATACCAATCACCCTTTTTCCAGCAAAATTCACCCTTACTCTATGCCCGGGCATCAAATCATTAGAATCCACAGCGTAATCAAAGGCCTCGTCTACGGGAAGATCTATTAGGGTGGAGACTACCTTACAATCCATACCTGAATACAACAAGATTATATAT
>JAMOOT010000118.1 GCA_027065215.1 Candidatus Omnitrophota bacterium
ACGAAGGACATGGGCATAATCACGATATAATGGGACCAATTCTCGAAGTTTTTTCTCATCTTTTGGCCAATTGTTCCCAAAACTCCCTCCATACTTACCTATGGCGAAGGCATTAAGATTCCTCTTCAAAAGAGGTTCTATCATATCCTTAAACCCAAGATCCGTTGGGATTACCTTTAACATCGGTGACATACGGTAATCTAACATCAACATATAAAGAGAATACTCAATTTTTTTGATTCTCTCCTTCCAAAACCTATAATCTTCTCCCTTTTTTCTATGGAAAAAGCGTGGAAAAAATTCATCATATACATCAAAGGCAGTACTCAAGGAAGGCCTTTGAGGTATAGAAAAATGCCAGAGTTTTATCCTTATTGGCAATTCAACTACGCCATTTGGTGAGACAACCTTTATCCTTATCAGATAATCTCCAGGCATTGTCCCCTCCTTAGGGGAAAAGGTTACCCAAAACAATGCCACCTTTCTATCCTGCAGATTAATTTCCTGGCCAAGACTGACAGGAACCATTGGATCAGGCCACTGTCCTACATGGATAACTGAATAATACGGACGTCTGGTTTTGACAAACTTGACCCGATAGACTGAGACATCAAATTTATCCTTATCTCCGTCCAAAGAAATTTTGAGTTTCATAGGCCTTTTAACATCGTAAAAGACAATCTGGCAGGACTCTTTTTCTCCCCGAGCCAGATACAAATCCATTGCCATCTTCACATTCAATCTATTGGTCAGATAACTCCGTTTAGGAATAACCTTATATATAGAGTCAACGAACCCCACCTTGAATCCAAGTGGAATCTCTCCTGCCCAGGCAAGAGAAGTGCCCAACAAACCTGCCTCTTTCTCTGCCTTATAACAACCAAAGGCATCAAGAAATAATTCATAAGTAGTAGAAGGAGAAGGAATGAATACCTTGATATAGGAAATCTCCTGGGGATTCAATACCTGAGAGATCTCACTTACAGGTATCCTTACCTTTGTCCACTGTCCAGCCCTTGCCAAAACTGTCTTTTCAAATACCTTCTTGGGATAATTCTTCCCACTCTTCAGCTTCACATTCAACCTGACATCAAAACGACCGTTAGCATATACATCAAAGCCAAAGTACCTGCAATTCGATATATCTATCAATTTATCTGATTCAAAGACCTCCCAATACAGCCCCGGATAACTTGCCCCTTTAGGGAACTCAAGAAACAAGGAATGCTTTCCGGAACTGGCACGCTCGGAGGAAATCTCAGTATATAGGCCATCGGTTAGTTGAAAGAACTGCAACTCACCTTTAGACTCAAAATCAAGATATAAAGTTTTTTTCTTTTTGGCCTGAAGAATGGGGGTAGGAGAAAGGGCCCTTCTTATAGATGTTTCAACACCACCATTATCTGTACTACCCAACTGAAAATGCTCACCTCCCCCCGAAGAAAAGAGAAAGGTAAGAACCGCTCCCACACCCATTACCACACCCAACAAAAACGCAATCACTACATCTCGCATATCGCCTCCTTCAATAATGATTCATATTCATCTATCATCCTATCTACTGAAAAGAATTCCTCAACCCTCTTTCGGGCCAATAACCCAATCTCCCTTCTCTGTTCTGGGGATAAATAAAGATCTAATATCACCGATGCAATTTCTTCCGGATCATTAGGATCCACTAATACCCCTGTTTCCGACAACACTTCCCGGTTGGATACAATATCAGAAGCAACCACCGGACGAGCCCCTGCCATATATTCAAGCAATGTATTAGACATCCCTTCACTTAATGAAACCTGCAGACACACATCTGCTGACTCTATCAAACCAGGGATATCTCTTCGTTCACCCAAGAATTCAACCTCATTTTCCAATCCATACCTTTGCACAAACCCTCTCAATCTACCCTCTTCTCCTTTATCCCTACCAGCCAAAAGCAGTTTAAATCTCCCCATTTTCCCCTTCAACCTGCGAACTGCCTCTAATAAAGTTATATGATTCTTCACTGAGGAAAAATTGGCAACGTATAAAAGTATAAATTCATTTCCACCAACCTTAGGTTGGGGGGTAAACCGATTTAACTCCACTCCATTATAGATTACTCGAACTTTTTCTTCTTTAACCCCTTCACGTGAAATTATCCCTTCTTTGACATGATCTGAAACAGCACATATAAGATCAACACGGGGATGGATAACATACCTATAGACCCATGGGTGATAAGGCCTCATCCAGAAACCATCATCCCTGCGCATAGATACGATTAACCCAGAGAAGTCCGGTCGCAAGAATATTGAGGCCCAGAGGTCCGAGCCAAAGTGGTAAGTAAACACTGCACAATATCTACGTCTGGATATAATTTCCCTCCATTTGTAAGCCAACCTATACCCCTGAAAAGAATAAACACGTCTGATATTTTCCACAAAAACCCTTATCCTCTCTCGTTCAAACAAGCCCTGGTCCCTACAATTCGATTGCAAGACAAGAATCTCCACTTCCCAGCCTCGTTGAACTAATCCTGTAGCGAGTAAATATATCTGTTTCTCTGCCCCACCAGAGACCGCATCAAGGTTGTCGGTTATCAACAAAATTCGCTTCATCGTTTACCTTCCAATAATTCGTAGTACATCCTTGCCACTATCCCGGAAGCCACTGCTACATACATATTTATTGGGAGATAAGCCAGCCGCGTACCAAACATATTCCCCAACAAAAGGGCAAAGACTGCTCCAATAAGCCCAGAAGAAAATATCTGCGTTATAGAATCCCTTGCCTTCCTCCAAACCTGATAACTGGCAAGTATTATTCGGATAAACAGGTATATTACAGCAATCAAGGCAGGGAGCCCCATCTCTAAGGCAATGTCGTAATACATATTATGTGTATCTCGAGGGAGTAGATACTTTGAGGCATCATAACCGTAACCAATGATTGGTGAGCGTGCAATCTTTCTACGTGCAACTCTCCAGACGTTTTTCCGCCCTTTTATACTGGCATCCTCCTGCTTTATGGACATAAACCGCTCTCTTGCTGAAGGAGGCCACAAAGGGTAAGACAAGACCCCAAGTAGCAACAAGGCTAAAAACAACCTTCTATCCTTTAAAAAAGACATCACGCCAATCCCCAAAAAGAAACTCAGATAAGACCCGCGAGAATAGGTATAGAAAATAGATTGAATACCAAGCAACAAAACAATCAAAGAAATCGCCCTAACCCACAACAAAGGAGAATATAACAGAGTAGAAAATACAAATGGAAGGCCTTGAGCAAAATAAGTTCCAAGTTCATTAGCCCCTCCACCTCCCTCAAATGAACCTGGTATGCGGAGTTTATCAGAATAATGCCAAGTAGCAACTGCAGAATGCTGGGAAAACGTTACCCTTATCTCATAGGCAAGTCCTAAAAACATTACTACTAAAGCAGACAAACGAAAAAACCGAGACCTGAATATATTCATAGATAATAACATCACAATATAAAAAGTAATATACCGCTTGAAACTATTCATCTCCCCGCCTCCTAAGCCATAGCCAAAGTAAGTCATTCCACGGGCAAATGAGATCAAAGCGAATATCAAAATTATCAATATAGGGATATTTATCGGTGATGGCCTTATTAGGTCTTCACGCCGAACAGCTGCACCTAACATCCACCCTAATACTATCAGGGCAAGAAAAATGTTAGTTAGATTGACACCGCTTCCGAAATTGAATGTCCCGGTCATAAACGGCTCGTTTATTATCAAGAGCATCCAGGTCAACATCGAAACTTCCGGGGCAAATATCGAAGAGAAAAATATAACCGAACCCAAAAAGACCGCTAATGTAACCTTAAGGCCTAAATAAAACATCGTAAAAAGCAAAAAAAGAGAGTAGAAAATACTAAACAACAATAGCCAACGCCAATCCACAAATATGTATTCATTATCCTTTACATGCATGGGCAAAATCAATTAGAGTACCGAGGTATTCTCTATATCTCCGTTGATAGTAAGACCTATCGTATAGGACTGGTAATAACTCAAATCAACGTTATTTCTATCGGCATAGCAGGCATCCATCTGCACGGTATTGGATGAATCACCCAGATGAAATTCAAAATATTTCGCTCCTTGGTTAGAAGGTGGGGCTATATCCAAAAAGGACATATCAAGATCATTAGAAAGCAGGACAGCATGTTCAGCATAATACCGCAACAAGGCCCTTCTTACGGCCCCTAAAAATTCCAAGGCCTCGGCCTGTCTGCTCCGTTCAACGACCTTAAACATCACTACACTACCGATAGAAGCCAGTATCCCTATTATTATCACCACCATTATCAACTCTATCATAGTAAAGGCCTTAACCCGTTTCATCCTTTTATTCTCCTTTTAATACCTTCCAGATCCAATCCCACCTCTTTAAGTAGATCCTCTCGCCTACCGTGTAAAATAAATCGCCTTTCAACCCCAAAACAAGAGACCTTCACCTGACCTGAAAACAACCTTGCCAACACTTCTCCAAACCCGCCTTCTCTGTAGCCTTCCTCAAACACCAATACTTCTTTCTTTCCATTCACAACGGAGTTCCACCAGTCCATATCTAAATCAGTAAGAAATATTGGATCTATTACCGTCATATCTACCTTTGACAAGTCCACTGCCTTAAGGCAGGTATAAACCAAAGGCCCTACTGCCACAATAAGTTTCTCTCCTTCTCCCTCCCTTAGGACCTGCCCCTGCCCTACCTTTAGATCACCCTCAAAAGCAATCGGGCTGGAATTAACCTCTGTCCGTGGATATCTTAAGCCCACTACTCTCGGCTGTTCTTTCACTGTTCTGTACGCCCATTCAAACCCTGCCTTCATAAGACATTCATCCCTTGGCGCTAATAAGGTAAGATTAGGAATGGGGCGTAGATAGCATATATCCAACAAGCCATGGTGCATTATTCCATCTTCTCCTACCAATCCTGCCCTATCTATTGCCAATACTACTCCCACATCCTGAAGAGCAAGGTCATTGACTATCTGGTCATATGCCCGCTGAAGAAAGGTAGAATATATCGCAACAATCGGCAACTTCCCAGAACGTGCGAGTCCAGCAGCAAAACTGACCGCATGTTCCTCAGCGATTCCAACATCAAAGACCCGATTAGGGTACTGCTTACTTACCTGTTTTAACCCAGTACCGTCCATCATCGAGGCAGTTATAGCCACAACATCTTCATTTTCTCCAAACAATTTCAAGAGAATGTCAGAAAATACACTTGTGAAGGTCCGACCTGGCCGTTTATCTACTTTCCCTGTATCTATATCAAACCGCATAACCCCATGAAAGGCAGTAGGATTATCTTCGGCAAAACGATATCCTCTACCTTTCTGAGTAAGGACATGGAGTAATTTAGGCCCCGGCAACATACTGATATTAGACAAAGTAGAAACAAGCAATTTTAAATTATGTCCATCTATTGGGCCAAAATACCGAAACCCCAACTCCTCAAACAACCACCCAGGCACAATCAATCCTTTTAATGCCTCTTCCAACCTGGCCCCCAACCTGGCCAGATCCCCTCCTATACCCGGAATCTTAGCAATCGTAGCGGCCAACTTATTATGAACACGATTATAGGTTGAAGCCGAGATTATGCGATTCACATATTGACTAAGCGCACCCTGCACTGGAGAAATGGCCATATTATTGCTATTTAACACAACTAATATATCTGTCTGTATATGACCCGCATGATTTAGGGCCTCAAAACACATCCCACCACTAAGAGAACCATCCCCAATTACCGCAACCACCTTCCAATCCTCGCCCGATAACTCCCGCCCTACAGTTAACCCTAAGGCAAGTGAAACCGCTGTAGAACTATGCCCCATCGTAAACGGATCGTGTTCTGACTCAAAATGGGAAGGGAATCCGCTTATACCACCATATTGACGCAAGGATTCAAAAGATTCGTTCCGTCCAGTAAGGATTTTATGCGCATAGGCCTGATGGCCAACATCCCATATAATCTTATCTCGAGGAGAGGAAAAAACCCGATGTAAGGCAATAGATAATTCCACTGCCCCTAAGGAAGAAGCCAAATGCCCACCCGTTCGGGAGACCACTGATACAATCCTTTCTCGCAATTCCTGAGCAAGGGATTCTAATTCCTCGAATGAAAGAGATTTCAAATCGCGAGGGGATTTAATCTTCTCCAACATCTTCTATCGAAAAATCCTTCCTGACAAACGTACTATCGATTTCCTTAACCAACACCTCTATCTTGCCTTGTAACTCACTCAACTTCCCCATACAAAACCTGTACAGCGATATCCCTTCTTCATAGAGAGTTAAACTATCTTCCAACGGGATTTCACCGTTCTCCAATTCTGCTACAATCTCTTCTAATCTCCTCAAGGCATCTTCAAAAGAGATATTGTTGTTTTTCATCTCCTTTTCCATCCTTTACAACCCTTGCCTCCACTCGTCCATCACTAAACTTAATTGCTATCCTATCACCTATAGTAAGTTGGCCTACTGACCGAACCACCTGTTCCCCTTTATAAACAATTGCATATCCCCGCGAAAGGGTGCGCAACGGACTCAGTATATCTAATTTACCAGCCAAATGGTCAAGTTGTAAACGACTTTTATCCAATCGGTTACACAATTCTACAGCCATCTTCTCCAAAAGAGAATCCAATAATTGAACCCGCTGTTCAAGTTTATACCTTGGTTCAAGAAACGCCCGAGACTTGCCAATACGTTCCATTCTCCATCTTACATTGTCCCAACGATGGCGCAGGCCTAACAAAAGGCGAGATAGGAGATGATTTAAACGAGAAACGATCTCTTCCCTATCAGGCACTGCCAATTCCGCTCCGGCTGACGGGGTAGGGGCACGCCTATCAGCGACAAAATCAGCAATAGTAAAATCTATCTCATGCCCTACTGCACTTATAATAGGTATCTTTGATTTGCTTATCGCACGCGCAACCACCTCCTCATTAAACGCCCACAGATCCTCAATACTCCCCCCCCCTCTCCCCACGATAAGGACATCAACCTCATCGGCAAAATACTTATTAACATCCTCTATCGCACGGGCTATCTCACTACACGCGCCCTCTCCCTGGACCTTGACCGGATATAAAAGTACATTCACACCAGGAAACCTACGAGAAATAACCTTGATTATATCCCGAATCGCCGCACCAGTAGGCGATGTAATAACCCCAACCGTATGTGGCAAATAAGGAATAGGGCGTTTCAACTCTTCCCGAAACAGGCCTTCTTTTTCTAATTTTTCCTTCAGTTGGCGAAACGCCAATTCCAATGCACCAATACCCTTTGGATGGATATCTTCCACATAGAACTGAAACTTGCCTTCTCGCTCGTATAGATCGAGCCTAACCAGACACAAGACTTGCATACCGTGTTTTAATTCAAACCTCAACCTGGAACGCGCAGACCTAAACATCACTGCCGAAACCGAGGCATTTTCATCCTTCAACACAAAATACATATGCCCAGAGGAATGCACTTTTACACGAGAGACCTCTGCCTCCACCCAGACAAACGAAGGAAATCCCTCTCGAATCCAATCCCTGACCATCCGATTCACTTCGCTTACCGAAAGGGCCTTCACTTCCGGGCTAAACTCTGGGACAGAACGCCCCAATGATTCCACATTAAACCTTAGATTAAATGAATCGTCTGTTCCCATCTCTGTATAGAAAGTGCCTTACCCGATTTCTTATCTATCTCTAACAAGACTCCATTTACCCAAACAGGTGGCCCAGCCACTGGGAAACGCACGGGTATGCCAACAATATACTTTTCCAGTACTGCAGAGATTTTTCTCCCAATCACAGATTCCATAGGCCCAACCATACCCACATCGGTTATATAAGCAGTACCACCCTTTAAGATACGTGCATCAGCCGTTGGGATATGGGTATGTGTACCAAGCACAGCTGAGACCTTACCATCTAAAAAATAGCCCATTACGATCTTTTCACTGGTAGCCTCAGCATGAAAATCCACTATTATTATGTGAGTTTTGTCCTTAATCTCAGAAAGTATTTCCTCTGCCTTGCGAAAAGGACAGTCCATAGGGTACATAAACACCCTTCCAATAAGATTTATTATCCCGACTGTCGTACCATCTGCCCCTGCCCAAATGACATAACCCTTTCCCGGAGCTCGAGGGGGATAATTGGCCGGCCGAATAATAAACGGAAACTCCTCCATTCTCTTCACAAAGTCTTTGTTTTTCCAGATATGGTCCCCAGATGTAACCACATCTATACCTAATCGCAATAGTTCTTGCGCAATCTTTATTGTAATTCCCGACCCATGATCCAGATTCTCACCGTTGACAATAAACAGATCCAGATTCAATTCTCTACGCCAATCTATTGCATACCTGCGAAGGACATCAAGACCTGGTGGACCTACTACATCACCCAAAAAAAGCACCCTTAAGGGACTATTTGGCATACTCTATCGCCCTGCTTTCCCTGATCAGGATAACCTTAATCTGGCCAGGATATTCCATCTCTGACTCAATCTTCTTCTTGACATCATAGGCCAAAAGAGGAAGTGCATCATCACTGATTTGGCCAGGATCAACTATCACCCTAACCTCACGACCTGCTTGAATCGCATAGGCCTTAACCACGCCCTTAAATGAGGTAGCAATATCCTCCAATTTCTGTAGCCGTTTAATATAGGTCTCTATCGTCTCGCGCCTGGCACCAGGCCGGGCTGCACTTATGGCATCTGCAGCCGCTGCCAATACAGCATATATGCTTTTGGGAGGCTCCTCTTCGTGGTGAGCCGCAATAGCGTTCAAGACCACCTCTGGTTCACCATACTTTCGAGCCAGTTCTGCGCCAATTAGAGCATGGGTACCCTCTACATCGTGGTCAACCGCCTTACCAATATCATGGAGCAACCCTATCCTATGAGCCAAATTAAAATCTAAACCTAATTCTGAGGCCATCACCCCCATAATGAAGGCTACCTCTTTAGAGTGCTGCAAGGCATTTTGCCCGAAACTTGTTCGGAACTTCAATCTACCAATCAACTTTACCAATTCCGGATGTATTCCATGAACCCCAGCATCAAAAACCGCCTTCTCACCTTCCTCAACAATATTCTCTTCAACTTCCTTCTCAGCCTTTTCTACAACCTCCTCTATTCTGGCAGGATGAATTCTCCCATCACTAATCAACCTCTGCAACGCAATGCGGGCAATCTCCCTTCTAACTGGATTAAATCCAGATATAGTAACCACTTCAGGAGTATCATCTATGATGATATCTACTCCCGTAGCCATCTCAAAGGCCCTTATATTCCTACCTTCTCTACCTATAATCCTTCCTTTCATTTCATCATTTGGCAAACTCACTACACTTATAGTGCTATCTATTGTTTCCTCTACAGCATATTTCTGTATAGCCAAGGAAATCACTTCCTTCGCCTTTTTTTCCGCTGTAACTCGTATCTCTTCCTCCAACTGATGGAGTCTTTTAGACTTCTCCTCCAGCAACTCCTGTTCAATTTTTTCAAGCAAAAGAGATCTGGCCTGCTCCTGAGACATTCCAGAGACCCGTTGAAGCATAGACTTTTCTTCTTCAATCAGTTTAGCCAATTCTTGTTCTTGCTCATGAATACCCTTTTCACGATCCACTAAGTCTCGTTCCATCTGTTGAACGGCCTTTTCCTTCGCCTCTAAGAGATCCAAACGGCGGTCGATATTCTCTTCCCTTTGAATAAGCCGTTCTTCCAACTTACTCAATTCTTCCCGTCTACGCTTAGTCTCTTGCTCAAATTCACTCCGCATACGAAAGAGCATATCTTTAACTTCTACTTCAGCCTCTCGTCTGCGGGCTTGGGCATCCTTACGAGCCTGTTCTATTATCTCCTTTGCCTTGCGTTCAGCATCCTCTAAACTACGCTTTACCTTCATCTGATGCCAACGATAACCCAAGAAGAAAGCAACCCCAAAAGATATCAAAGCCACAGTAATCATTCCGAAGACCATTTCCATAGCACCTACCTCCTTGCCAGATTCGGCCAAGGATAGGACGATTAGGCAGATATAACCAAATCTACCGGGACATCGGTAGACTGTACCGGGAGAGAATCAAAGAGTTGACAAGAAAAACAAATTCCAACTTTAGCCGTTTTACTGGGGGGCAACTTAGACAAAAACCTATCATAATATCCTTTGCCCCTGCCAATCCTATTGCCCTTTCGGTCAAAGGCCCTACCTGGCACCAAAATCATATCTATTCCAGCAGGGTCAACCTCTTCCTTAGATTCGGGCTCCAAAATACCGAACTTGCCCCTTTTCAATCGGCCATTTAAACGACAAACCTTAATTTCATCATTTTCCACCACTGGAACCACAACACACTTACATTCTCTCTCGGCACAGTCAATAACCGGAGTGGTATCTACCTCGTCCTCCTTGGCCAGATAAACCATAACTACCTTCGCCTTAATAAACTCCTTTAGAGCACAGACCAATTCCCTTATCTTATCTGCCACCCTCCTCTTTTGTTCAGGATCAAGTTGCCTAATCCGTTCTGAGACCACTTTTCTAATCTCCTCTTTACTCATATCCATAATGCCTTATTATTTTAACATCCATCCACCTAAAAGTCCATAGATGGGCTATTTTCATGGGCATAGGCAGACTATCTTCTGCATATTCAAACCTGTATTTTATGTGAGATCTACCCCAGAAGGCACAAAATCATAGTCCCTTAAATAGACCATACATATTTTATCGGCAAAGGCCTTTATTCTTGTCTCCACCCAAATTATACATTACAAGAACAAATTGTGAGACAGTATGTTATCTATAATTAGTATGTCATCTATAATTCTCGAATCTTGAATCCCCTACAAAAAATAAAGAACACCCTTAAAAAACAAAACCTAACCACACTAAAGAAGATAACCCCAATAGGACAAAAACATCCCAAAAGATATTTTACCGATGGAAATAGAACTACAGCAAACGATTTTGCCCCAATTATTGTTATAGCATCTTCCCAGTAGGAGCCATATTATCTGGAGGTGCCTGTCCAGTTCTCTTGCGGTATTTTTTTCTCTCGCATCTCTCAGACTTCTCTTTATCCTGACAATACATCCTGATCCAACCCTGCTTAACAACCTCTGAATTCCCCCTGAAATTCAAGAAGAAACCACATGTGTCAAGTAACTCGCATTTTTCTTTCTCTGCCATAATCTACCCCCCTTTTTACTTAACGCGATTTTGCCTTCATATGTCTACTTATACTATTCTCAAAGGCCAGGTTCTACAGTTTATCACAAAAAAACAAATCCTTCCAGCAAAACTCTACACCACCTCATCCACCGGCAGGACAAAGGCTTTAACCCCCTCTCTACCCAGGACCTCTCGCAACTCACGAACCTTTGCAAGGAATTTATCCTTTCTCTCCTCATCCACTACAATCATCATAACCGAATTAAGTGCTGGCCAGACATTCGTTCCCAAATGAGGCCCAGAGAGATCCCCCACACCTTGAGTTCGCTCAAAACGGGTATAATTCTTGATGCCTGCCTCCTCCAGTGCCTCTATCACCTCTTCATGGATCGCGATATTGTAACAGACAATCACCAACTTCATACCTCACTCTCCCTGTGAAACATCGAATATATAATCGGCACCAGCACAAGGGTGATAAGGCTGGACAACACCAACCCTCCCATAGCGGTTACTCCAAAAGACTGCCAGATCTCCCCTCCCTGCCCAGTTCCAAGCGCCAAGGGTACCATACCAAAGATAGTGGTAAGGGAGGTCATCAAGACCGGCCTTAACCTATGCCGTCCTGCCGTTCTTATCGCCTCCAAGAGCCCCATCCCCCTTGCCCGGAGGATGTTCGTATAATCTACTAATACTATTGCGTTATTCACCACAACACCTACAAGCATTATGACCGCCATAAATGCCACCATAGAGAAGTGTATACCCGTTAACAACAGTGCCCATATTACTCCAACAAAGGCAAACGGCAGGGAGAAAAAGATGATAAACGGCGTCTTCAAGGACTCAAACTGTCCCACCATCACCATATAGACCAAAATAATTCCAATTATCAAGAGCATTCCCAGATCGCCAAATGCCTTCCTTTGCTCTTCAATCTCTCCGCCAAACTCTATATCAATATCCTTGGGGATATTCAATCTCGCCAACACCTTTTCAATATCCTTCTTCACCTCACTCATCGACCTACCATATGTAT
>JAMOOT010000119.1 GCA_027065215.1 Candidatus Omnitrophota bacterium
CGAGATATCTTTATCCTGCATTTTCTGATGATAGTTTCTTTATTGCCTCATCATAAAATGACAAAAAAGCAAGGTCCAAAATCCCACCCAAAAGCCAAGCAATGAATACAACTGACCATAGTTTATACGCTAACCCATAAAGAGATATCTGTCCATTAACAGCATGAATTGCTACGATAAAAAAACCTATAGAAGCAATCACGCCTTTAAACATATTTCCTCACTAAACGATAAAACCATCCACCTGTTTGGGCAATAACAGACTTACATACTTATCGATATGAGCCCTATCTTCTTCTAAAATATCTAAAAACAATAAACCGGTTATATACTTACGGGAATACTCTTCCCATCGAGTATTAACCACTTCTGCTACTGCACGAACTGGGATTCCCATATCCGGAATAACAAAATCTAACCGTACTCGCGTGTGAAGAGGAAGTTCATCAGAGATCAACAAGGCAATACCCATAGCACTCAAGTCCCATGCATCAACTCGACCTTGTAAAGGAATTTTTACCTGCCGCTTTAATGTAGACTCAACTATCCTGTACCGCACCTTAAAATATATTCTAGCCCTTGGTTTCGCCCTCCTTTGCTTGCGATAAATCACCTTTGGTTTTCTCAAAACCAATTCCGGTAGGGCATCATCTTGCTCAGAAAAGGCTACTACTTCTGTCTCGAATTCATACCTGCCTGAAGGCAAACCAACAATAACAAGGATTACTTTGGTTCCCTTAGGCAAAAACACCGGGACACTTCTTTCAACCGGAGCACTCAAAACCAATGTATCTTCTCCAACATCTTCTATCCTTCCTTTGTAAACTGTTCTGGGGCGACCTACCACGTACATTTCGTACCTCTGAGCCGGCTTAAAAACAAACTGTTCCTTAGGCCTATTTGTCTCCTTCACTTTGGCACCAGCCTTGGCCTTTTCCTCAAACCTTTCAGCCAATTTCTTTAACCAATCTGACAATCTCAACCAGACATTCATTATCTAAACCACCCTAACAATCTATCAATCCAACCTCCATTCCCCATCTTTCCAGAAAGAGAACGAAGTAATTCCTTTGCAATACGAGTAACACTCCTTCCTGCAGGAGAGTACGGGTACTCCAATACAAATGGCCTACGCTGTAAAACAGCGTTTACAACTACATCATCTTTTAAGATATATCCAGCATAGGAAATTTCCATATTCAAAAATTGTCGGCTAACCATAGATATTCTTTCGTAGATTTCATCTGCCTCACGTTTACTTGTAGCCATATTTACCAATAGTCTAAGGTCCTGCTCTATCTTACGTTGAGATATCACCTTTATCATTGCGTATGCATCTGTTATTGCAGTTGGCTCAGGCGTAGTTACAATCAAGGCAACATCAGAAGAAACCACGAAATTTATAACATTTCGGTTTATCCCTGCACTTGTATCTATGAGGATATAATCTGCTATATGCTGAAGCCTGGACAACTCAGATAATATATGTTGCCTCTCTTTTGGACCCATATTTGCTACCTTAGTGATTCCTGACGCCCCAGGGACAATCTTCACACCAGATGGACCTGAAATAACTACCTCCTCTAAACTCTTATGCCGTTCGATTACATGATAAAGATTATATTTCGGGTTAAGGTTAAGCAAAACGTCCACATTAGCAAGCCCTAAATCAGCATCTACAATAGCCACTTCATTACCTAATTTAGCCATTGCTATGGCAAGGTTTACCACCACATTTGTTTTCCCCACTCCACCCTTACCACTTGTTATACTAATAGACCGAGACGGGGCAAGGGATTCCACAAGTTCACGCAACCTTTGCGCCTGATCCGATGGACTCAATGATTGCCTCCTCTATTAGATTGGTTAACTTCTCAGCATCAGCGTCTTCAATATCATCTGGCACAGACTGTCCTGTGGTAATATAGGAAATAGGTTTCCCTGTCCAGTGTTTACCATTCAAAATAATGCCTGGAGTCAAGGTCTCATCCATCTTAGTAAAGATCAATTTATCGTAGTGGACAGATGAAAATCTATCGAAAATTTCCTTCATAGTTCGACGATTACTGGTGGAACTCAAGACCAAATGCACCTCATCAGGAGATATAGCATTGAGGAAAGTCCTTAACTCAGACATCTGTAGTTCATTCCGCTGGCTTCGGCCAGCAGTATCAATAAAGATAACATCTCTATCTGCAAGACGGTTCAATGCAGATGTTACATCCTGGGGAGAAACTACCACCTCAATCGGAAGGCGCATAATCTCGGCATAGGTTCGCAACTGGTCAACCGCAGCAATCCTAAAGGTATCTACTGTCAACAGGCCCACTTTCTTTCTGTACAAGAGCGAGTATTTAGCAGACAACTTGGCAATAGTGGTCGTCTTCCCAACCCCAGTTGGCCCGATTAAGGCTACTTTATAAGCGCCTGAAAGATCTCTCTTCATAGGCTGACACGGGGAAAGAAGGGAATATATCTTATCTCTCAATCCCATCAATATCTCTTCTTCTTCGTGGCCAACCCCGTCTAACATCAGATCTAACAAAGACAAATCCAATTCCTGATCTCGCAAAATAGACTCAAATGAGGCCAATATCCCTGTCCGTTCTCCAGAGAATTGGGCCCGACGTAAAAGAAGCGTTGTCATCTCTTTCAATTCCTCTATCTCCTCTCGCAGGGCCTGTATATGTTTTGGTATATGAAAAGACTCTTCCCCTATTATTCTCCTTGCAGGTTTTGTGCCAATGCCTTCCATAGCCCGATACGACTTCACCATTGGCTTGGGAGGTCTTGTTATTGGTTGCGACTCCAAGATGCGAACATCTCGAGAGGCGGTAATCTCCACCCATTCTCGCTTACGCCAAAATCTCCAGCCATCCCGTTGATAATATGTTCGAGTATGGAGTATAACCGCATCTTCTCCCAACTCCTGTCGAATCTTATTCAAAAGTTCTCTCATGCTGTGACCACGAAACTTCCTTATATCCATATCACAACCCCACTATTGCCTCCGTCAAGACCTCTATCCCCGGCACTACCTCGTTATAGGAAATCACTGGCAAATATGGCAAATCTCTTTCGATAAACCGTCTCAAATAAGGCCTTATTTGGGGATTTACCAATAAGACTGGACTCCTTCCCTGATTAATTACTTCCTCATATTCCCTGCTTAATGCAGAGAGGAGTTTCCTTGCCATATCCGGAGCAAGCAGAAGATAACTCTCAAATTCTCCTCGCTGTATAGAGCCCTTTATTACATCTTCGACTTCAGGTGCAAGCGTTATACAGTGCAATTTCTCATCTTCATCAAGATAAAGATGAGAAATCGTTCGCGCTAAAGCAAATCGAACATACTCAGTTAGAACATCCACATCTTTTATCTTAGATCCATAATCTCCTAAGGTTTCCAATATCGTAATCATATCCCTAATCGGCACCCTCTCTCGTAAGAGATTTTGCAAGACTTTCTGCAATTCCGAAATACTCACCACACCCGGAACGACTTCATCTACAGCCGAATATCGTTTTTTCACTGCTGACAATAAATCCTTCACCGCCTGTCGAGTAAGGAGTTCATGGGCATATTTCTTTATCGTCTCAGCCAGATGGGTAGTTATCACGGTGGAGGCATCAACTACTGTATAACCATTACGCTCTGCATTTTGAACCTCATCGGAAGTTATCCAGTAGGCAGGCAACCCAAAGGTTGGCTCAGTCGTTGGCTCTCCGTTTACGGTGTGTCCACCAGTCCCTGGATTCATCGCCAAAAAATACCCCGGCTTTATTTCTCCACTCGCCACTTCTACGCCCTTTAACTTTATTGCATACTCGTTAGGGGACAAATGAATATTGTCCCTAACCCTCACAGGTGAAACTATAAGCCCCAATTCTTGCCCAATCTGCCGGCGCACTGCAGTGATACGCGAAAGCAGATCCCCTCCCTTACTTTCATCAGCTAACGGAATCAAACCATATCCAATATCCAATTCTAACATATCGGTTTCTATTATATCCTCATATGAACTCTCCTGGGTCTCAACTTGGCCTGGGCCTTCTTCTGAAGTTGTAGAAGGCGTTAGCCCTGAACCCTCTACTACGCCCGCTCCTGCTCCAGATAACACTGGTTCTTGAGTCTGGTGCTGCAAAACCATTGCACCAATAAAACCAATAAACGCCGACATCAACAAAAACGGAACCTTAGGCAGCCCAGGGACCACAGCAAAAAATAATAAAAGTCCTGAAGCGATAAATATTGCCCTGGGAGAAGAAAATAACTGCATTGTAACTTCTAAACCCATATTACGATCCGAGGCGGCTCTACTTACTATAATACCTGCTGCAGTGGATATTAAGAGAGCGGGGATCTGGGTAACTAAACCATCCCCAACTGTAAGAAGGGTATAGGTACGAGCAGCCTCCATAGCCATCATATGCTTTTGGAATATGCCAATCACAAATCCTCCGATGATATTAATCAACGTAATAATAATTCCCGCAATAGCATCCCCCCTCACAAACTTACTGGCACCGTCCATTGCCCCATAGAAATCCGCTTCTTGGGCAATCCTTTGTCTGCGTTGCATTGCCTCCTTTTCATCAATAAGCCCTGCATTCAAATCAGCATCTATCGCCATCTGTTTACCGGGCATAGCATCCAAAGTAAACCTTGCTGCTACTTCAGCAATCCTTTGAGCGCCTCGCGTGATAACCACAAACTGAATTACTACTAAGATGCAAAATACCACTATACCAACAACATAGTTCCCTCCAACTACAAAATTCCCAAAGGATTTTATTACCTTTCCATTGAATGCATTCCCTTGCAAAAGTATCAATCGGGTAGAGGCCACATTAAGTGAAAGTCTAAAGAGAGTTGCAACCAATAAAAGAGAAGGAAATGAAGAAAAATCCAAAGGCTCCTTAATGTATATGGAAACTAACAAAATTATAACCGCCAAAGAGATATTCAATGTCAAAAAGATATCCAATAGAAAAAATGGCAAGGGGATGACCATTATCACAATCATCCCAATAATTGCCAATGCAAAGATTATATCTGTATTCTTAAAATATCGTTCTAACGCACTTGCCATCAAACAACCGCCTTACCCTTTAATCGATATACATACGCCAAGATCTCTGCCACTGCCCGATACAATTTCTCCGGCACAGTCTCTCCCACCTCTACTGTTCGATACAAAACACGAGCCAATGGAGGATTTTCTACAATAGGGACATTATGAACAATAGCAATCTCTCTAATCCGTTCGGCTAATAAACGCATGCCCTTTGCTACCACCACTGGAGCAGTATCCTTTTCTGGATTATACCGCAAAGCCACCGCAATATGGGTTGGGTTGGTAATCACCACATCCGCCCCTTCAACCTCCTTCATCATCCGCTGACGGGCCAATTCCCGTTGGACCCGTTTTATGCGGGCTTTAATTTGGGGATCTCCCTCCATCTGCTTTAATTCTTCTTTTAATTCCTCCTTAGTCATCATAAGGGAACGCTCATACTCCCAGCGGTTATAAGCATAGTCCAAAACCGCAAGTACAAACAAAAACAAGACAACCTTAACCGCCACCTTAAACATCAAATCCAGCCACCCCACCAAAGCATCCAAGAGCGGAGCATTTACAAAGAGCACCAGATAAGGAAGATTATCCCTTAGTGTTGCGTATACAATCCAAACCACCACCAGGACCTTAAATAAGTTTATCACCGTTTGAATCAAAGTCCTGGCCGAAAACAACCGTTTAAATCCCTCGACCGGATTAAGACGATCCAATCGAGGCATCAATGGATATCCACTAAACAATACCCCCACTTGGAGAACATTTACGCTAAACCCTAACCCTATACCAACTAATAGGATAGGGCCTAACACTTTTATTATATACAAAAGAAGGTGAATTGTAT
Source organism: Candidatus Omnitrophota bacterium (assembly GCA_027065215.1). Classification (GTDB taxonomy): domain Bacteria; phylum Omnitrophota; class Gorgyraeia; order S143-82; family S143-82; genus S143-82. Next base: position 5,923 of record JAMOOT010000119.1, read on the forward strand.
AGGCATAAACCATACTCGGAGATATATCCTTAGGGAAATTATCCCAGGCCAAATAAAAAAGGGAAGATAAATCGCCTACTAATTTAGGAAGATAAAATCTGAAAAAAAAGATAAAACCTAACAAGATAAGGGCACTGTTTAGATCAGCACTTCGGGCAACTTGGCCTCTTTCTCGGGCCTGCTGTCGACGGCGTGGTGTAGGCGGTTCTGTACGAGCAGACTTATCATTCTCCGGCATATCATCCTCCAACAAGCCGCAATAATAACAATGAATGATTCAGCAAAAGTTCTCGACTCACCTTTGCAAGAAGAGGTGTCATACCTATCAAAACCAACATCCCTACCATAATCTGAATCGGTATCCCAACAATGAAAATATTCATTTGGGGAATCAATCGAGTAATCAATCCTAAAGATATCATTACCAATAATAAGGTCAACATAATTGGTGCCCCTATTTGAGCACTGATTAAAAACAACCCCGAGACCAACCGCTGAAGATCAACAACCTGATTAGGGGTGATTATAAAATTTACGGCCAATGGGGAAGAGACAAAGGAATTACGCAAGGCAACAAAAAATAATAGGTGGAAATTACCTAAGAAAAATACCATTATTGTCGTCCAGAACAAGAAAGAACTAACAACAGACTGGCGGTTCATAGATCCCGGATCAAATACATTTGCAACTGCTAAACCCATCTGATATCCCGATATCTGCCCGGCCAATTGGACAGCGAAAAACGGGAGAGAAGCAAGCATACCCAAGGCAAGACCAAAAAGCACCTCTCCAGCAGAAAGGAAAATAAGATAAGGTACGGAATTAATATTAATATTTAACCGAGGCAAAGAAGAATAGACCGCAAAAGATAGCATTAAAGAAAAGATCAGTTTTACCTGCATTGGTATCTGTCTATCACCTAAAAATGGAGCAGAAAAGACCAACCCAGTTGTCCGTAACAAAACAAGAAGGAAGTATACATCAAACATTTATTCTCTCACCAATCCTCAAACCCTCACCACATTCGGGATCAACAAAAAAAGTCCACGAGAGAAATCTATCATCACTGCTAAAAACCAAGGCAAAAGTAGTGCAAACAGGATCATTACTGTCACTATTTTCGGAACGAAGGTTATTGTCATCTCGTGAATCTGAGTAACTGCCTGAAAAATACTTACCAATAAACCAACAACCAGACTCCCCAACAATAACGGGCCTGCTATCATAAACCCCACCCAAAGCCCTCGTCTTAAAACCTCAACCGTCAAGTCCAGATCCATATTTATCTGCCCTCTTCAATCAAATTTTCACCTAAAATTTCCTTCACTTCTAACGAATCAATCCTGCTCAGATTCTCTCTTAAAGCATAAGCCACTGCATCCGCACAGGAATAGATCCGTCTACCCTTGTGCCACCCTGCTGAAGAGCAATTTATCCCTTCTAATTCCTTAATAACCACATCCACATCTACCCCTGCTGAAAATAGAAGAGAAAGCATCTTCCCCAAAGCATCCAAATGAGAAGACACACATCCACCTGATTTCTCCATCTTCAATAAAACCTCTCTGATCTTCCCCTCTCTATCTTGATTAATCGTTATCAGCAAAGGGCCGCAGGCACACTCCACTCTCACTGTCCGACCAAACAAGACATCCGGCTTAACAGCCAATTCCTGCCAAGAGGGCCTAAAATTATTCTCCTTAGTTAGTGGAGTATCGCAGTTATGAGGAGTGCTAATTGATTGCTTTAATTCTCCAAACAAGGCACAAGCACCACCAAACAGAGAGGCCTTAACTATGCCTTCTCTGACAGGGATATCACCTAACTCCATCTCTACCAACCCGTCCCAAACCGATTGGAATGCCCCTTGATGTTTCATCTTCCATTCCGGAGAAACATCACAATCCAGAACAAACACACGTCGCACATCCTCTGGAACCGATTGTATATCAGCAATTGACTGCCCGGATCGTATTTTCTCCATCAATAATTCTGACACAAAATTCCTCTGCCGAGCGATCTCATCCAAAAGCGACATCGGCCCCTCTCCCTCCCATAAAGATTGAAGAGGCCCGATCCTATGAAGACCAGACAAGATCGTAACATTTCTGCGTTTAACACCATCGCGCTCCAGTTTACTCCCTCTATAAGACGGAAAAACCCCTCGTTCTCTTGCCAACTGCCAGGAGGCTGAATTTGCCTCTTCCCACAAGAAACTCGCCAATCTTTCGGCTAATTCTACTGCTGCATCAGAGTCGTAGGGGATTCCAAGATAGCAAAGGGTTCGGGCCCATCCATCAACAGATAAACTCACCCGCCGAAGTCGACGAGTAACTTCATAGATTTCTCTAATTGGGTATTCACAAAGATCCACTAAGTCATCTAACATCCTCACCGCAGAATGAATTCTATCACTCAATTTTTCCCAATCTATATCTCTTATATTTCCCTTCCGTCTAAGGAACCTAACAAGATTTAATTTGGCCTCTGGAACCGCTTCTCCCTGAACAAGAAACATACCATTGGCACACACCACCCTTTTAGGGCCTATGCTCGGGACCTCTTCTCTATAAGAGACATTGTCCACCACCACCCTTACCTTAGCCCCTTTTCGCCTAAGTTGAGATATCCACCCAGAAAATTCCTCTATCCCTACCGAATAAATCTCAGTTAATTCCTCTCCAGTTAGATCAAAATCCCTTCCCTCTCTTAGGCAGGCCATAACCTTTTCTGAAGCAAATAGATTCACCCCTAAAAAATCTAATTCCGGGAAGGAACTCGCCGCCAAGATAAATTCTCGACAGGAAAAGGAATTGGCCACAATTGAAATCCAAACCCTTGTCCAATCACTCACTGTAGCCTTTAACAAAAGCAGAAACGACCTCCATTGAGATCGGGAGAAATTTACCCCGCTCACGTCTACACCCACACTAATCTGCCAATGCATAAATCGAGAAATAGATTTCATCAGATCAAAAACACCTGAAAACTCAACCAACGATGGAAAAGAGACATAACTTGCAGTAAATTTGGATTGTTCTACTGACAAGACCTGATCAGACAAAAAAATCTCCTGTTCTAGGAGCATCTCCTCCCAGATCTGCATCTGGCGACGGATATCAACAATACTGCGACCGTATCGCTTTTCTACCGAAGACAAAGATTGGAGAAAAGGCTTATATTCCACTTTTTAAACGTCCCCCTGCCAACCTGATTAGCAATCTTATTTTACCACGAAACAGATTGAAGTAGAACCCTATCTACCCCTTCATATCTTTTGAATAAACCTTAACTAAAGATTTAACCCCAGTTTTTTCTTGCATATTTTACTGTCCACTTAAGATAATCTCTTGCCATAGGCAAAAGGGAAGTGGAAAAGACCTGCTTTTGTAAGAGAAATACAAGGGCTTCATACGACGAATCGCTTGGTTTGTCAAAATACTCGAAAAAGGATCTTAATTTATCCTCTATCTTTTCCGCCAATAGACAACTAACTACGCTGTCTGGATCCATTAGATCCTTTGGTTGGGCGGTTTTAAAAGATAAATCATCCAAAAGAATCACCCATTCATAAGGCCTATCATCTATTATTTCAAAGCGCTTTAATCCCCCCGCATTTGTGGTAATAGGCAGAGCACCTTGCCTTATAGCCTCATCGACGACCAAATTATAACCCTCTTTTACTGAGGCAATAACTACAGGGCCTCTTGTCTTAGCGGCTAAACGATACAAAGAACCTATGCTTCTGCCTTGGGCATTCCAAATAAAATATATATCTTCTTTATTTTGTCGAATCACTGATTCCAACACAGATTTTACTTTCTGCACCTCAGGATCATCATCGGCACCACCAGCAAAAACGACCAACTTAGGCAACGGCCTGCCTTCACCTTTATACCGTTGCGACAATCTCAAATGGGCTAAGATAACCTGCAAAAGCCCCTTCCAGGCATCAGCACGCGCACCAGTAACTATCACCCTGCGTGTCTCTCTCAAGAGTTCACTTAAATCCCGCCCTTCTATCTCCTTGTCTTTCAATGAAGAAAGAATTTCACCCAATTCCTCATCTCCAATTGGACTATTTTTACCACTAAGGACATCTATCCCCGGAGGTTGACAAAATGCCCTCTCTAATCCTGCCCATGGATTAAGATATGGCTGGGCCAATAACACCCCATTAAACTCGTTGTGTAACCTTGTGAGGACTTCATTCATATACTCCCACACCCGTCTTGCACCACGATTTCTTGTTGCGTTCTTTAAGCCTGAAACATCTATATGTAACCTGAAGATAGATGGAAGAGGCAGATCGGCTTTCTTTGCATAATCTATAAAATACTTCATTGTAGAGAGAACCTGGGGATCTTCGAAAAATATAGCACCGACATCACTATCACTTAGCCAAGAATGGTATATTTGGAAATTATCCCTGCCAACTTGTTCCAACACAACAATATCTTCATCAGTAAAATCAGCCTCTTGCCCTTGAATGATATTGTGCATCTTCTTAGTAACCCCATAAAATTGATACGGGTTGCGAGGATGTATAATCTGCCACTCGATATCTATCCCAAACCTCCTTAAAAATTTATATATTCCCGGAACCATCTCTGCCACTCCACCACCAAAGAATGTGGCATTGACAATGACTATCTTCTTCTTTTCATTCCTCCTCATCTCATCAGCAAAATTCTCTAATTCCCGAAGTAATTGACTCCATTTCTCTTCTCCTAAAAACATGCGATATTCTTTTTCATACTCTTCCCATCCTCTCTCATCTAACAAGACATCGAATTTATACTTCAAGCGTTCCCTAATCTGATTAGGATCTATCGTACTAAGCACAATCAACCCATCAACAAATACATTCCAAACCTCGCCTTCTACCTGGGATGCTAATCGTTGGCTTAATAGCAAATCTCTATATCTAAATAGGGTATCCAAGAATATTTCCCTCTCTTGGGGCCCAATTGCTCTCAATAGTTCGCTCGAAGGAATAGATATGTGTCTTAAACAAAGCAGTGAAATCAATGTATCCCTCTGGTCTTGCCCCAATTCCCTCTTCAACTCCTCCCAAAATCGAAGACCATAAGCAGATATTAAAGATGGCCAGACTTCACGCATCAATCCCGACAAAGATCTTGGGGAAAAACCTATGGAGGGAATATCCTTGCCTTGTCCCATGCTTATACCCCCTCTTTTATCCTTTTCTTTAAGTATGATAGATATATAATACCTTGACAACCGGCTTATCTCTTTTCTTGAGAATCTTTTTCCAATAAAAGAGTGTTCCAAAAGAATCTAACCATACGGGAAGGGGGGCAAAAAGGACATATTTCCCTTACTAATAATTAAAGACACTTCGTGGATTTCCTCTGCAAGTAAATTACAAAAAATAGCCCAGGAGAGCAACTCTCCTGGGCTATTCACCCATCATATAACCACAAAACTATTATGATGTAGTCAAGGTTATAGTAATAGTCCCTGTATAGGTGCCAGATGGAACATCTGTAGTAATAGGCTTAGCATTGGGAGGATCAATTGTATCGTCTCCTGTAGCAATACCATAGTAAATACGAAGCCAACCACCGAGAATCTGGGACCTATCAAAGGAGGCGTTTAACATCTCACCATACGTGCATTTTCTTAACAGGGTAGACCCATTTTTCTCCGTCTGCTTTAATACAACAACACTTATGTGGTTATTCAAGTTATAACCATTAGGCCCAATGATATTAGTGGCACTATAGGAGATCGTCCAATTGGAACTATTACTATTGACTGCTACATCCACAACATACCAATGTTGAGGTAAAAATATATGGTACTCCGTATTGTATGCCAAATCATCAAAACAAATTTCTGACGCAGGCTCCCACTTTTCGTCATTACCTTCCATATGCACCCTAGATACAGCAATATCCAATCCTTGCATTGATGGAACAATCGCCTTGATAATCACACTTCGGCTGTAAGTATCTGCCAGTGCATTACCGGCAAAAATTAAACTCGCCACTAACCCAATTAAAACACTCCGTTTCATCACTCACCTCCTTTTATTAATTGACAACTAATGTCAACGTTACCGAACCAACATACTGCCCAGCAGGTTTATCTATACCTACCGGTCTGGCATCAGGGGCGTCCGCTACTCCTGTTGCCAATCCATAATATAACCTCAACCAATTTCCTTTCAACACACGAGAAGAAAACTCTTGCCTACTATGTGCATATACGAGT
>JAMOOT010000120.1 GCA_027065215.1 Candidatus Omnitrophota bacterium
AGTAAATACCATATCCTATACCGGCTTTTTCTAATTCGGAGACTAACCTATCTCTATTATCAAGGATCTGTAGCGTATAAAGGTTGTATGTATGGTTAGAGATAGGTGGTAAACGCAATTTTTCAGTGAATTGAGAAAAGGCCTTGTTATAGGCCTCACCTATCTCTCGGCGAGAAGATATTAACTCTTTAATATGCCTTAGATAAATGCGTAAGACCGCCGACTGGATTGTATCTAATCGGGCATTGTAGCCAATATGCCTTATGTTGTACTTATCCTTCCCTCCGTGATTTCGCAGAGCAGTCAATATCTCGTATAATTCTGTATCATTGGTGCTCACCAATCCTCCATCCCCTATCCCGGGCAGGTTTTTGGTGGGGAAAAAACTAAATGCTCCCACATCTCCAAATCCTCCCACCTTCCTGCCATTGTATTCCGCACCAAAGGCCTGAGCGCAATCCTCCACTAAAAAGAGATTATAGCGAGAACACAATTCAGATATCTCTTTAATCCTACACGGCCTTCCGTATAGATGAACCGCAACCACTCCTACCACTTGCCCCTTATATCGTTTTACTGCCTCCTCTATAGCAGATACTGAGATGTTCAAATCCCCTTCCTCAATATCCACGAACAGAACGCTGGCTCCTGAACGGATTATTGACTCTGCAGTTGCAACAAACGTAAAAGGCGTAGTAATCACCAACTGGTCTCGCGAGAAAAACTCCTGTCCTCGCTTTATCGCCAACGCCCGCAAAGAAAGGACAAGGGCATCGGTCCCTGAAGAGACACCCATCGCATATCTCACTCCTAAAAAATCCCTCACCTCTGACTCAAAGGCCTCAAGTTCCGGTCCAAAGACCCATCTCTGATGAGCAAAACAATTCCTTGTTACCTCATCTACTTCATCTCTGTATCTCTCATAAATCCTGTACAAATCAATAAACTTTACCACCTTTTCCCTCCATATTAACAAACCAGTCCCACCATTCCTGTGGGCTTATCTCTTGAGCCCGCTTGGAAAGCCAATTAGTAGGAACCGAATCTATAATCTCACCTCCCAAATTGTGTTTCAACATCTTTCTTCTATGAGAAAACGCCCTTTTTATGATATCTACAAATTCTTTCCTTCTATCCAAATCAACTCCTTCCATCTCCTTCCTTACCTCAAACCTCACAAACGAAGACCAGACCTTAGGGGCAGGGGAAAAACTCTTGGGTGGGAGTGTAAACAATTCCTCTACTGAAAAAAATACCTGAATTATCACTGAAAGAGCACTATACTTGGCAGAACCTACGATACTGGTAACCTTATCCAAGATGTCTTTTTGAAGCATAAGATAGGCAGAGAGAAGTCTCGTATTGAGATACGCAAACTCCAAGACATCTCCGGTAATGTAATATGGAATATTGGAGACTACGTAAAATTTCTCTTTTAAAAATCCATTGATATCCAACTTTCTAAAATCTCCCTGAATTATCCTCAATCTTTTCTCCCCTTTAAACCGCTCTCGAAGACACTCAACCCACCTCTTATCCAACTCTATTGCCAATACCCGAGATATACCAACATCCAATAGAATCTCCGTCAACACACCTGAACCTGCTCCTATTTCCAAAACTGACGCTTTTTGATCTAACTCCTGAGAAAGTATCTGACGAATCCTTTCCTTTGCAGACTTATCTACCAGAAAACACTGCCCCAATCGGGTGTTATGATAACTATGATTGTTATGACCTGAAACCACCATATTGTCTCTCAAAACAGATTAATGCCTCCTAAGGGAGTCTCCTGCCAACTTAATCCAACTTGCCCTTAGTGGAAGGGAGATCTTGGCCTACTATCTCCCACGCAGAGGAAAGGGCAAGGCCAAAGGCCTTAAATACTGATTCCATAGCATGGTGAAAGTCTTTTGCACGCAGGAGGTCTATATGGACATTGGCCCTAAGATGAGTAGTTAAGGCAATGAAAAATTGACGGGCATATTCCACACTGTAATCGGTTATCTGATTCTCCAGTTGATAAGGGAATACATTAAAGGTCAAATAAGGCCTTCCAGAAAGGTCCACCACCACACGAGACAGGGCCTCATCCATCGGCACATAGGCAAACCCCACTCGCCTTATGCCTACCTTATCTCCCAGTGCCTTGGATAACGCCTGCCCCAAAACTATTCCCAGATCCTCATTGAGGTGATGGATATCTATCTCCACATCCCCTTTTGCCTTTACCTCCCCTGACATCCGAGCGAACTTGAACATCAACTCCAACATATGGGCCAAAAACGGGATCTCAACCTCCACCTCAATCGGCCCTTCA
>JAMOOT010000121.1 GCA_027065215.1 Candidatus Omnitrophota bacterium
ATTCACTGGCAAAAAGCCATAACCATACATCACCAATCCCAGGCCTACCAATCCAATTATCCCCGGCAGACCAAAACCCGGATGAGTAATTTCAAACAGTAAAAGAATAATCGAAATAGAAGACAGAACATACAAAAGATATGGATTCATCAAATAATACATAAACAAATCCATCCCATCCATCCTGGCCCAAACGATCTTTCTCCTATCAGCAGTAGGAAATATTCCCTTTTTCTCACCAAGGGCCAAAACCTCATCTATACCACTGCAAATCCCATCTATAAGATGGGCCTGCCATGCCTCTTTATCAGTTAACGACCTGCTTTTCTTAATCAGTGACTCACATATCGTTTCATCCACATTGGGATGCTTATCCTTGAGATACGATCTAAACATCGCCAAGACATCGTTAAGCACCTTCTCCTGCATCACTCTCGTATCACTCCAACTGCTATCATTCACAGCATCTATCTTCTTTCTATCCCCACCATCCAATGCACTCACAGATCTCTCTTCGGCATAGGCCTCATCTCCTTTATGCCCATCTCCCTTGAATCCAAACATAACTGGATGTGCGGCACCTATACGGGTATGTGGCGCCATCACCACCATATCGCAGGCAAAAGAGATAAAGACCCCTGCAGAACCTGCCCTCGCCCCCTTAGGATAAATATACGCCACAGTAGGGGCCTTTGACGAAAGGATAGCCTCTACAATCTTCTGACTCGCCTGAAGGAATCCCCCAGGTGTATCTATTAAAAAGACAATGCCATCATAATCCTGTCCAATCTCTATTTGTCGAACAACAAACTCCGCTAATGGTGGTGAGATTATCTTATCTTGGATTGGTACAACCAAATACCTTGAAACATCTTCCTTAGCACTTAAAGGGACAGCCAACAAAATCAACAAAGATAAACCTAACAACCATCTTACTATCCACACTCTCATAGGAACAATTCTAACATCGACTAAATGAATAATCGAGTTGAATTTCCCCATACAGATAACAGGGTTTCTCCAAAATAATACATTGCCTCCCATCCTCCATAAAATCTCAACAGAATCACAACCCATTTAAGGGACAACCTAAACAATTAGGGTTAGTCTTTCGGCAGTATTCCTTTCCTAATCTAACAAGAAGGGCATGGTACTCGTTAAACAAACCCACATCTGGATCTAAAGATGACATAATTTGGCATTGTAACTCTTGATAATCTACATCCTCAAAACACAATCTATGTCGAGAAAATATTCGCTTTGTATAGGCATCTACCACGAATATTGGCCGACCAAGGGCATATAAAAGAATAGAATCCACTGTCTCCGGCCCAAGTCCAGAAATGCCCAATAATCTTTCCCTCAACTTATACGTCTCCACCTTCTCCATATCTTCCACCCTGCAGGAAAACTCTCTACAAATAAACTCCACCAATGCCTTAAGTCTTCTTGCTTTCACATTGTAATACCCTGAAGGCCTAATAAGAACAGCCAATTCATCTACGGAAATCCGATTAAGACTGGCCAAATCCAGACATTCTGCCTGTTTTAGATTATTTATCGCCTTCTCCACATTGGCCCAATTGGTATTCTGGGTAAGGACTGCCCCTACCATCACCTCCACCGGTCCATCACCCGGCCACCAGTGTTGGGGACCAAAGGCCGAATAAAGCCGATGATATATCTCCATTAACAAATCCCGATTCATCTCTTTTTTCTCTTCTCAATCTTTACCAATCCTCTTTCTCTTAACTTCCTTGATAACTCCTCTTTTGCCCGTTTGTACTTAGGATAATCAGTGGGTAATATCTGCATACACTTCTGAACAAATCTAATCCTTTGCTCCAAAACTGACTTGCCATCTTTATCCGAGATTGCATATTCCATCTGATACGAAAACCAATCATTATCCACCTGAATCGACTTTGGCAGGTAAATCGGCTCTACCGAATAAGGTAATATAAACCGATACACTGACTCACGCACCATAGGAACCAATTTCTCTACAGGATAACGTCGCTTTTCCTTCACCACATCCGAAAGGGATATCCCTTCAAAAACAGGGACTATTCTATACGGACCAGCCCTTAGAAAGATCTCTGTGTGGCCAAAAAATTTGTATTGAAGAACTACTTCCTTATCTAATCCATCCAAATTCTTCACTTTATATCCTTGCACCTTGGCATCGGGAAGTATGGTTTTGACCTTATCCTCCAATCCCTGACGAATAGATTCGGGCATAGTGTATTTAAGCCAATACCTCTCAGCCATAGCCAACGTGCCGGTTGCAGTTATTGTTCTTACTCCATCCACC
>JAMOOT010000122.1 GCA_027065215.1 Candidatus Omnitrophota bacterium
GAACATTTGCGTACTCCGTCGTCATTATTGCCCCAGCTGTCCCTTCTTTATACTGAAGAAGTCTCTTGATATCATTCCTCTCTGCCTGGGCTACCAAGGGAAGGATATCCTCTATGAGATCTTCGGGCAGTTTCTTTACAAAATCAACCCTGTCATCCGGTGACATTTCTTCCAACAAGTCCACCATCTTTCGACGCGAAAAGCAACAAAAGATATCCTTCTTTTCTTCATCTGGGAAATATTCAAAAACCTCTATCCCCTTCTTCCCCAAGGCAGAGATTATCTTGGCTATGTCTTCCGAAGGGAGATCTTCTATTAGGGAAAATATGTCGTATGGGTGTAAATCGCTAAATATCTCCTTTAATTTCGTCGAATAATCATCTTTGGAAAGTATCTCCTGAAGGTCTGGTCCAACCAATGGGACATTGCTTCCCAGTTTCTTCTTATCCATCCTTTTCCACCTTTGCTGCAGTAACCACGCGATCTCCTGACTCCATCTTTATCAACCTCACTCCCTTGGTATTCCGAGAGGTCTTGCGTATATCCTTTACCGGGCACCTTACAGTCATACCATTGTGGGTAATAACCATTACCTCTGTGAAATCATCTACCGCCATAGCAAAGACCACTTCGGCATCTGGCCTTAGTTTTATGTTTATTATCCCTGAACCTCCCCTATGCTGAAGCCGATACTCTTCAAAGCCAGAACGCTTGGCAATACCATCGCTGGTAATAGTGAGCAGGTCTTTACCCTTCTCAACGATGGCTGCTCCAATAACGCAATCACCCTTTCGCAAGGATATAGCCTTGACGCCTCGAGCCTGTCTTCCCATTTCTCTGGCATCCGTTTCTTTAAACCGTATTGCCATCCCCTTAGTGGTAGCGATCACTATTTCATCTTCTCCACATGTAAGCAATACGCTAACTAATTCATCACCCTTGTCTAAACTAATAGCTATTATCCCACCTTTACGCACATTGCTAAATGCCCTCGCCTCCACTCGTTTTATTATGCCGTTGCGAGTTATCATACACATCCTCTCTTGCTCACGAAATTCACGAAGAGCAAGGACCGTACTTATCCTTTCACCTTGTCCAAGAGATAAGAGATTCACTATAGCACGACCTCTACTCTGGCGAGAGGCCTCTGGTATCTCGTATACCTTCAACCAATATGCCTTTCCCCTATTGGTAAAGAACAATAGATAATCCAAACTCTTGGCAACAAACAAGTGCTCTATAAAATCTCCCTCTTTTGCCGCCGCTGTATTTACCCCTTTGCCTCCTCTGGCCTGCCTACGATAAGAGGATATAGCCAAGCGTTTGATATACCCTCTATGGCTTATTGTAATTACCATATCCTCTTCTTGTATAAGGTCCTCTATGCTCAACTCCTTTGCCTCTGATGTTATTTCTGTCCTCCTTTCGTCTCCATATTTTTCTTTTATCTCCAAAAGTTCTTCCCTGATAATTCCCATCAATTTTTCTTCGGAGGCCAATATCGATTCCAAATATTCTATTTTCTTTATCAATTCAAGGTACTCTTCCTCCAACTTTTTCCTCTCCAATCCTACTAAACGTTGTAATTGCATCTCCAATATCGCCTGCGCCTGAACCTCAGTGAGAGAAAAGCGCTTTATCAACTTCGTCTTCGCTTCAGAGGTGGTTTTTGATTTCTTTATTATCTCTATAACCTCGTCGATATTATCTACCGCTATCTTTAATCCCTCTAATATATGAGCCCGTCGCTTGGCCTTTTCTAAATCAAACTTCGTTCGACGCAACACTACCTCTCGTCGGTGTAAGAGAAACTGCTGGAGCATTTCTTTAAGATTCAGAATCTGAGGCCTACCGTGCACTAAGGCCAACATAATAATGCCAAAAGTGGTCTCCAACTGAGTATGTTTGTACAACTGGTTCAGAACAATTTCCGGATGGACGTCCCTCTTAAGTTCCAGTACAATCCGCAATCCTTCTTTATCCGACTCATCCCTTATATCTGATATCCCTTCTATCTTCTTGGCCTGAACATTCTTTGCGATTGCCGATAATAGGTTTGACTTATTCACCTGATAAGGGATCTCTGTTATGACCAACGATTGCCTTCCCGTACGAGGATGTTTTTCTGTAACGGCCTTAGCCCGAAGGGTAATCTTCCCTCGCCCGGTTTGATAGGCCTGCTTTATACCCTCCCTGCCACAGATCATGGCCCCTGTAGGAAAATCGGGCCCTTTTATGCGCTTCATAAGGTCTTTTATCGTTATGTCTGGGTTATCTATCATTGCAACCAACCCATCTATTACCTCACACAGGTTATGTGGAGGGATATTTGTGGCCATACCAACCGCTATTCCACTTGCGCCATTTATAAGAAGGTTTGGTATGACCGAAGGGAGAACGGTTGGTTCCTTCAAACTCTCATCAAAGTTTGGGACAAAGTCAACCGTATCCTTCTCTATATCCCGCAAGAGTTCTGCACTTATCTTAGAAAGCCTTGCCTCTGTATACCTCATTGCTGCGGCAGAATCACCATCAATGGAACCGAAGTTTCCCTGGCCATCCACCAAAGGATAGCGCAGGGAAAATGGCTGAACCATCCTGACAAGGGCATCATAGACAGCACTATCACCGTGTGGGTGATATTTACCTAAGACCTCACCAACTATACGGGCACTCTTCTTAAAGGGCTTGTTATGCTGTAGGCCCAATTCGTGCATTGCATAGAGGATCCGCCTCTGAACAGGCTTTAACCCATCCCTTGCATCTGGAAGTGCCCGGCCAACAATAACACTCATCGCGTAGTTGAGGTAGGAAATCTTCATCTCCTCTTCTATTGACCTCGGCACGATCCTTTCATTACGGGTATACATCTATCTATTCCTCCTTATTTCCAAGACCTAAACATCCAAGAACTTAACCTCTAACGCATGGCTTTGAATAAACTCCCTGCGTGGCTCAACAGAATCTCCCATAAGAAGAGAAAACATCTCTTCTGCCCGAACAGCATCGCTCAACGTCACTTTTAATATAGTGCGATTCTCCGGATTCATTGTGGTCTCCCATAACTGCTCTGGATTCATCTCTCCCAAACCTTTATACCGTTGTATATTCAACCCCTTCTGGGCAATATTTCTCACGATGGACAAGACCTCTTTTAGCCCAGAACAATAAAACTCTTCTCCTTTCTCTTCTCTGACCAAGAGAAAGGGAGCATCCTTCCCCTTTGATTCCAAGCCCTTACTTGGATCAAGGTAATCACTGACCCTAATAGCATCCTTTGCCAACGCAGCAAAGACTTCATTTAAATCCTCACTCTCGGGCAATTCTTGGAAATCCAATTCATCTAAGGCAATATCTCTTTCACCAGCAAACGCTGAGAGATCGCTATCACAAACAAAGAAATAGACCCTTCCCTGGTCCCGAATGATGTATTGAGGAAAACGATCCCCATTTTTTATAACAAACTCTATCATATCCTCTATTGGGATGTGATACCTCCGAGACATATATTCCAACATCTTTTCCACATATTGAATATTTTTAAGTAAATCAACCAATGCCTGACCTTTCCATTCTCTCTTTTTACCTTTCAGAACTACCATTTCTGTTCCCATTCTTAAAAGGACATCTGCCAATTCTTCATCCGACTCTATATACCTCTCCCTGCTGCCTTTCTTAATACGGTAAAGTGGAGGTTGGGCAATATAGATGTAGCCTCCCTCTATCAAGGGACGCATATGACGGTAAAGTAGCGTAAGTAGGAGTGTGCGTATATGTGAGCCATCCACATCTGCATCGCACATAATAATTATCTTGTGATATCGAAGTTTAGAAATATCAAAATCGTTCCCTATTCCCGTACCAATCGCTGATATAATCGTCTTTATTTCTTCATTGGTTAATATCTTATTTATCCTTGCCTTTTCTACGTTCAGTATCTTTCCCTTTAAGGGCAAGATTGCCTGATACCTCCTATCCCTTCCTTGCTTCGCCGACCCTCCAGCAGAATCTCCCTCTACTAAATACAGTTCACATAAAGACGGGTCTTTTTCTGAACAATCAGCCAACTTTCCAGGAAGAGACGTAGAATCAAGAACCCCCTTTCTACGGGTCAATTCCCTTGCCTTTCGTGCTGCCTCCCTGGCCCGAGCAGCAGTGATGATCTTCTCTGCAATCCTATTAGATACAGAGGGATGCTCCTCAAAATAGGTGCTCAGTTTATCAAAAAGAAAGGAATTAACCATCCCTTCTATTTCTGAATTTCCTAACTTGGTCTTTGTCTGCCCTTCAAATTGTGGTTGAGGAAGTTTCACACTTACCACTGCTGTGAGTCCCTCTCTCACGTCATCTCCACTAATAGATACCTTTTCAGATTCCTTTATCAATTTTTTGTTTCTTATATATTGATTGATGACCCTGGTAAGGGCAGACTTAAACCCACTTAGATGCGTACCCCCCTCTATTGTGTTTATATTATTGGCAAAAGAAAACAGATTTTCACTAAAGGAATTAGTGTACTGTAAGGCCACCTCCATCATCACATCATCACGCTTATCTTCAAAATAGATAACCTTGTGGAGTGGCTCTTTATTGCGATTCAGGTATTCAACAAAAGATATAATACCGCCTTTAAAGAAAAAAACATCCTCCTGACCAGAGCGGTCATCTTTCAATGTGATATGTATCCCCTTATTCAGATAGGCCAATTCCCTCAACCGATTGGCAAGGACATCATAAGAAAACTCTGTTACCTTAAAGATATCCTTATCAGGCTTAAATAGGACTCGCGTCCCTGTTCCTTTTGCCTTACCAATTTCTTTAAGAGGAGTCACGGGTTTGCCTCGCTCATATCTCTGATGATATATCTTTCCATCGCGTTTTATCTCTACCTCCAAGAACGATGATAAGGCATTAACAACACTCACTCCCACTCCGTGCAACCCACCTGAAACCTTATATGCACCCGAACCAAATTTCCCTCCTGCATGCAATGTAGTCATAACAACTTCGACTGCCGGCCGTTTCTCAACTGGATGGATATCCACAGGTATTCCCCTACCATCATCTACAACCTCGACGCTGTTATCTACCAATATCCTAACTGATATATTTCTACAATAACCTGCCAAGGCCTCATCAATGGCGTTATCCACAACCTCATAGACCATATGGTGTAGGCCTCTCTCTGAGATATCACCTATATACATCGCTGGCCTACGCCTGACTGCCTCCAACCCCTCCAATACCTGTATCTTTGAAGAATCGTATCTATCTTCCACTCTATGATTTATCTCCCTCTTTCCTTTGGCCATACTTCCTCCTTATTTGGAAAGGAGAAAACTCACCTCCTCTATACCCGGAAATTCTCCTTTGACCTTATCCCCCATCTTACGAAGTACAAACAAAGCAGTCGGATCTGAAACCCTAACAATCAACCTCTTACCTTCTTTTTCAACAGATGTTATAAACTTATCAAAATCACCAAACAGCGTATGTAGATCCACAGATATCGTCCGTGACAATATATTTCCCAAAAATTTATTAACCCTATCCATAATATTATATCCTCATAGGAGACACCAGATACATATACCTATATCCAACACCATCAATCTCCAATACATCCCTTATTACTATTGGCCTATCCGGTGCAACAAATTCCATTTTCACCATATCAATTGGAACTGTTTTCAACATATCAATGAGAAATTCTGGATTGATACCAATAGTAATGTCCTCTCCAGGATAGACAATAGACAATTCCTCACGCGAGGAACCAACATCTTGCGAATCCTTTGAAATAACCAATCTATTTTTGTAAAAATCAAGCCTTACAGCAAAAGAGTCCGTACTAATAAAGATACTTGCGCGCTTAAGGGCTGAAAGAAAAGAAGACGAATCCACAAGTGCCTTTTCATCTTTTTCTTTTGGAATGACCTGACGATATTGAGGATATTCCCCTTCTATTATCCTTGATATAAGTTCCACATTCTCCCAAGAGAAACTAACTACACTGTCATCCGATGAAATAGATATCACTGATGATTCTGGCAAGAAACGACTTAATTCCTGGCCAGCCTTAAGAGGAAGAATAAAACTATGATTCAAATTATGAGTAATGTCAGTTTCTACAAGTGAAAGTTTCCTTCCATCACTAGCAACCGTACGAATAATGTTGGGCTCTAATTCAAATAATATACCATTTAACTCGTACCGTGAACTATCGCGTGAGGCTGCAAACATAGTAAGATCAACAAGATTGGAAAGTACGTCTGAAGGAATTTCTATCCTAGATTTCTCTTTTACTGAAGGAAGCGAAGGAAACTCTTCTTCCGGAAGACCATAAAACCGGGCACTGGCCGAACCAGCAGTTATGTGCACATGATAGTTTTTCTTGACAACAAACTCAACTTCATCTGCATCAATCTCTTTGATAAAATCATACAACTTTTTGCTGTTAATGGATATTCCACCTGAACTATCAATCTTCGCAGGAACTATGACCTTCACACCAATATCCAGGTCTGTTGCAACTAATTTTATCTCTTTTCCATCGGCATTAATTAAAACATTGGACAAGACAGGTAAATTGGTACGAGGTGCGATAACACTCTGCGCAACTGTTAACCCACTTAACAATTCCTGTTTTTCAACAGAAAATTTCATCTCTTCCTCCTTTACTGTTATCTTACTTATACAATCTTAATACCGTCGTATTATTAATAAGCGCTGTGAATTTGTGGAAAACTTCCCAACATTTTTATTTTTTTATACATTATCAACAAGTTTTGATCTTGAATAAGTTGTGGAAAACCCCATATTTTCCCCACTATTGCTCCAGTTTTAGCATTATACGCTTAATTGTTTTGGATAACTCACTATCCTGTTCTAATAGTTTTTTTATCTTATTGTAGGAATGGAGTATTGTAGTATGATCCTTTCCTCCAAACGCAACACCTAACTCTGGAAGAGACATCTCTGTTAGTTCCCTCGCTAAATAGATAGAGACTTGGCGAGGAATCAGATATGTACGACTTCTTTTTTTGGCCTTTATATCTGCCACAGTTACCCCAAATTCTTCTGCTACACAATTTAGAATATCATTTAGAGTCAATTTACGCTTTACTGATACAACCATATCGCGCAATACTTCCTTAGCAAAGTCCAATGTTACTGTTTTCTTTTCTATAATTGAGAAAGCAATTACTCTTACCAATGCTCCTTCCAATTCCCTTATATTGGTTTTTATGTTTTCAGCGATAAATGTGATAACGTCTTCATTTACTTGAGTTTGCTCGTGTTCCAGTTTCTTTTTCAATATAGCAATGCGAGTTTCCAGATCAGGTGGTTGAATATCTGTGATTAAACCCCAACCAAATCTGGATATAAGCCTTTCTTCTAATGTAGATATTTCCTTAGGATGTCTGTCAGAAGATATAATTATTTGTTTATGCGCATCATATAAGGCATTAAATGTGTGGAAGAACTCTTCCTGAGTGGACTCTTTACCTCCAATAAATTGTATATCATCTATCAACAATATATCCACATTTCTGTATCGTTCACGAAAGGACTTTGTGGCTCGGTGTTGTATTGCCTCAATCAATTCGTTTGTGAATTGCTCGCTTGAGATATAACATACTTTTATGTTGGAATGATTTTCAATGGCATGATGGGCAATTGCCTGCATAAGGTGCGTTTTTCCAAGACCAACGCCGCCATATATGAATAAAGGGTTATATGCCTTGGCTGGGCTTTGGGCTACTGCCATAGATGCAGCGTAGGCAAATCTGTTAGATGGTCCAATAACAAAATTTTCAAAGCGGTATTTTGGGTTTAATCGCAAGTTTAATTGCTGAGATGCCTGTCGGGTAATGGTTTGGGATTCCGTAGATTTAAACAGATCCGGTGCCACCACAAAAGATAGGTCTACTTTGTCCATATTTGATTTTATCATGGCTGAACGGATGTTGGATTGAAAGTGCTCTTCAATCCATGACTTAAAAAAATTATCTGGAACCGCTACCTCTATACGGGAATCTGATGTTCTTATTACCTTAAGGGGCGAGAACCACGTCTTGTAAGACTGTTCGGGTAAATCCTGTTTTAAGTTTTCTAATACTTTATCCCACATAAAGATATGAACTTATTCAGAATAAATTCACCAAGTTTTACACAATATCAACAAGTTTTCCACAAAGTGAACGATGATATTATAACACAAAAATCACGAGTAGATTCAAGAATTAGAAATAATAAATTGTGAGCAAAATCTCTTCGCATCTCTCTTTCTTTTGTTAAAAAGAACCTTTACTATAAGATAACATCACCTGAATAAGTTATAAGTGAACTTTTGCTTTGACCCGTAACCGGAAAAATTATATAATACCAGCACTATGAAGAAGAATCTAAAACCGAAGAGCAATCTAAAGCGAAAACGAACCCATGGTTTCCTTAAGAGGATGTCCACGAGGGCTGGACAGAGTGTCCTCAAGAGGAGAAGGGCAAAGGGTAGACATCGCCTTACGGTGTAACCTTGACCCGATTGGGTATAATAAAGAAGGATAAAGAGATCGCCAGGTTAAAGTCTTCAGATCTGGCGAAAAAGGGTGGTTTTTATGTAAATTACGCCTATGATTCTTCTCACCCGGGTCAACTAATGGTGGCTATAAGGATAGGTCGGTGTCATCGCAAAGCAGTTGAAAGAAATAAATTCAGGCGTTGGATTAAAGAGATCCTGCGTTGGTGGTTAAAAGAAAGTGATTTTAAACATAGAAAGTTTGGTTTGAACCTTTTGGTAAGTGTGGGAGTTAAGGATAAATCGGTTAGTTTTTCCTATGTAAAGGAAACGCTGACAGAGATTTTGGATGATATAGTGAAGAGGTATGCTGAAGGTAATAAAACTCTTACTTAAACTATATCAATGGGTTATCTCGCCTTGGTTGGGACAACATTGTCGATATGTCCCTACGTGTTCAGAATATACCCTTCAGGCAATAGATATGTATGGGTGGAAAGGATTGTTAATAGGTATAAAGAGGATCTTGCGATGTCACCCTTGGGCAAAGGGTGGTTATGACCCTGTGAGGTAATATTATGGAGAAGCGGATAATAATAGCCTTTGTTCTATCGATGTTATTGGTGTCTATTTATAATGCGTTAGTTTTGGCCCCATTAAAAAAACAAGAATTATCTATCAAAACAAATCAAGACGATAGATCATCTGCGACGACAAAGAACGAAAATGCGAGAGATATTTTTCAGTTAGAAGATCTTCTCTCCCCAAAGGACATATCTTGGGATGAAGAGTTACCATTAGTAGATGGTAGTGCTCGTGTTTCAAAGAATGGCTTGTTTGCCGTACGGCAAAAGATCCCCTCAGCGAGTGAGGATGTCTACCTGACCTTTTCCCTACCATTGGCCTATGCTGCGCCAAATCCTTTGTCCTGGAAATGGCATGTTGACGGGAATGTTCTGAAAGCGGTTGCAAAGGGTGTGGATGGCCCAAGATGGGTGGTATGTGGATACCTTACCCATCCAAGGGGCCTTCCCAAACGGTACGCTAAATATTACGAGGGACTGGTGTTAAAAGAGTCTTCAGGACAGATCAAAAAAATGGCGCTGACAAAGATAAAGGGCAGCATAAAAGGGAAATTTAAGGCAGTAGGACTGTATAGTAAATATTACTTAACCTATCTGTGGATAGATGATGGACAGTTTGATGAGATCGAGGTGAAAGATGGGCATGAAGGTGCTCTGGTATTAGCAAGGTTGTTGCCTAAGGACGGAAAGGCAATGATAGGGATATACGCTGGGTTAGGACGACTGGAATTTATGAAAGGGGTACCAGATGCAGGGCGCGTAGTTAAACGGGGGGTTTTCTCTGGTATAACCCGTGTGTTGTGGGTAGTCTTAAGGTCTCTTTACCACCTGACCCACAATTGGGGATTATCTATCGTGTTTTTGGCAGTCTTGTTTTCTTTGGCCTTCTTGCCGCTTACTATCAAGAGTTACACCGCTATGAAGAAACTCCAGGCGATGCAGCCTGAAATGAAGGCCTTACAGGAAAAATACAAGGACGATCCGCAAAAGTTGAATCAAGAACTGGTGCTTTTGTATGCCAAGTATGGGGTAAATCCCCTTTCTGGGTGTTTGCCCCTTCTTCTGCAATTGCCTGTATTCTTTGCCCTTTACCCACTATTGTTAAATACCTATGAATTTAAAGGGGCATCGTTCCTTTGGATAAAAGACCTTTCTCGGCCGGATGTGGCCTTTTCCGTAGGTGGATTTGACATTCATTTGCTTCCTCTTATCGTTGTGGCGATTATGACGGTCCAGCAAAGGTTTTCCTCTTCTGGGCAGGCACAGCAAAATCAGGTGTTGATGTTGATCTTTCCTATTCTCTTTTTGTTTATTTTCTATAATATGCCCTCTGGTTTAGTCTTATTTTGGTTGGTAATGAGTCTCATAAATATTGCTCAGCAGGTATTTATTATTAAAAAGATAACGATTTAAGTGAGGGAGAAAGGTTAATAAAAACAAAACTAATAGAGAGGCACGGAGATAATGCCGATAGTTGCTATCGCCAACCAAAAAGGTGGTACAGGTAAGACCACCACAGCCGTGAATCTGGCTGCCTATTTGGCAAACTTTGGTAATAAGACTCTGTTGGTGGATGTTGATCCACAAGGAAATGCCACCAGCGGATTGGGACAACCAAAGGACCCTCCTACCCTCTATGAGGTTCTTTCTCAGAACTTCCCTCCCCGCTCAGCGCTTCGGAATATAAAAACAATTGAAAAATTATTTTTAATATCCTCGAATAATAACCTAACTGGTGTTGAGATAGAACTCGTTGGCGTACCCCGACGCGAATATAAGTTGTATGAACGGTTGAAGGAATTTTCGGGAGAATATGATGCTGTGATATTAGATTGTCCTCCATCGTTGAGTTTGTTGACCGTTATGGCGCTGACCTGTGCAGATAAGGTCTTGATACCGGTTCAGGCCGAGTTTTATGCCTTGGAAGGGCTGGCACAACTGGTAGAGACTATATCCTTGATTAGAGATCGGTTAAACCCTGCATTAGAGATCTTAGGTGTCTTGCTTACAATGGTTGATCAGAGGACAAATCTATCTGCATCTGTTGTTGATGAGGTCCGGTCCTATTTCAAGGAGAAGGTCTTCCGTACGGTAATTCCCCGTAACGTCCGCTTAGGAGAGGCCCCAAGCCACGGTTTGCCCATCTTTCTCTACGACCCGAATTCTTCAGGTGCGAAGGCCTATGGAGAGTTGGCTGTAGAGGTGGCCAATCGATTAGGCCTACAATTGAATTGATGTAACAATGTTCCACGTGGAACATTTCCAACGGGAAACATAGGTATCGGATATATTGTTCCACGTGGAACAATCCTCAAGAGAAGATGGAATCTCCAGTGAAAAATGTTCCACATGGAACATATAATTGGGCAAGGCACATGCGAAAGAAATGTTCCACGTGGAACATTGTAATTAAAGTCGCTTAATGTAGTTGTTGTTGGTAATAATTGCCGATAGTTTTCTCTGCTGCTCCTCCTTGAATTTCAAACATAATTACCAATTATTCTAATTGGATATATCAAGTTTATTGGTGTTGTTGCGAAAAATGTTCCACGTGGAACAATAATTATACCAATATGGTAGGGGCATCATTGTTTTTTTAGAAGGAATTGGTGTTCAAGAATAGTTTGTGGTAAAATAACAAAATGATAGGGATTTCAACAGTTCTAAGTACGTATAATTAGGAAAGGGATATGTCTTGTATGTTCCACGTGGAACAATGTGAATTTATCAGGAACATTATAATGTTCCACGTGAAACATTTTGTATTGTTGGGTTAAGTGGATACGTAGGGGAAATTGTTCCACGTGGAACATTCTTGTTTGCATGGGAGGCAAGACACGAAAGGGGGGTATATGGGCAAAAAGGCATTAGGGAGAGGGTTATCGGATCTATTAGGAGGGTCTTCTCCAGATGACTTGGTCGGTCATCCTTTGGTTCGAAATGTCCCTATAGATAGGGTTTCTCCTAATCCGTTCCAGCCGCGTACTGATTTTCCCGAGGAA
>JAMOOT010000123.1 GCA_027065215.1 Candidatus Omnitrophota bacterium
ATATAAATTTACAAGTAAGATGTGAGTTTAGAAGTGGAAAGGAATTGGCAGATACCTTTAAGAGATTAGTTTTGCCTCGGTTAGAGGAAGATGTTAATAGAGAAGAGGACTTTGCCCCATTGAGAAGGGCAATAAAGGCAGTTCTCTTGGCTCAGTGGTATAAGGAGAGGGCTGGGGTGATCTCTAATCTGGATAGCCTCAAAGACAGTCGGTACAGCAAGATCTTTGAGTCAAAGGAGTTTTGGATTACGCGGGATTATATGGATGAGTACGTGAGGAGTTATTGGGACCTTTCGAGTGGAGTTGTTGGAGGGATTTCGCCGATACCAGAACAAGTTGACTATAGTAGTGGAAACGGGCCAAAAGATCTGATAGGAGGAGACATAAATGGAATAAAAACTATGCCTCGAGAGGAAGTAAAGGAGTATGCCAAAAGATGGACTGAGGATCTGAGTTCACGGATAGAGAATGCAAAAGGCATAGGTGTCAGGGAACGGGCAGAGGAGGTTCAAAAGGACTTAACCCAATTGATTAATGCCCTTTCTAAGATGGATCTGGATATGGCCTTGTTGGTGATAAGGAAGATAAAGTGGGGAGATATAGCAAGGAAAGAGGTAGAAATAGAGATAGAGGAAGCAAAGAAGGCAGGAAGGACAGAGAAGGCAGAGACCCTTCCCGAGATGTTCTGGGCTGTTGCGCTAATGGATATCCTTGGAGAGATAAACAAGATGAGTAATGAAGAAGAGAAAGAAAAAGGATGGAAATTGCTAAATCAAGTCTTAGAGGAGGTAAAACAAGGATTGTTTGCAAATGAAGAGGAAGATAAGAAACTGAAAGGCGGTATGTTTAAGACACACGTGATTAGATTGATAGTTAACGAGATGTTTAGAGGCGCGGAGAAGGGAGGAGATCTTTCCTTTGTTATAGAAAGGCAGAGAGAATTGGTTTCTGCTCTTGAGGAGGCCTTAGGGGTGACGCTGAAGAAAGGTGGGAAGGCAAAAGAGGCTTTGAGGGAAGGTAGTAATCCGTTTGCTGAGATAGGGTTTGATAAGGAAAACTTCCGTATGGGATGGGTTCGGGTTCCTTCGGATAAAGAAATAGAGGACTTTGCGGAAAAGATGGCCAGAGTCTTTTCTGGTAAGAAGAATGTCATCTTTGTTGGTATGGGTGGATCAATAAATACAGTTAAGTTATTGAAATCTGTCTACAACCTTGATAATGCCTTGTTTTTCGATACCCCAGATAAGGTAGTGATAAAGTCAGCAATAGATAAGGCAGGGATAGACTTAAGAGATACCGCTGTCGTTCTCATCTCTAAGAGCGGCACGACCTATGAGACAAAGACAATAGGCCGGATTTTGAAGGATTTGGTTCAAGAGGAGTTTGGGAAGGAGGCAGAGGAGATAATTACCTCCAATTTTGTCTGGTTGGTGGATAAGGGTAATGAAGAGAAGGTGATAGAGGAAGACATTGATAAGAAAATAGAAAAGGTCTATCTTCAACCGAATGGGCTGACAGATATAGGAGGAAGGTATAGTTCTCCATGGACAGGTGTATTCTTATCTCCAATGCTCTGGCGATATATAAACGACCCTACAAAAGGACTAAATAGGTTTGTTGAAGATATGGTGAAGATGAGTAAGGCGTGGGAGAGGATAATACTTAACCCGGATAATCCGTTAAATAAATCGGCATACAAGAATGCCTTTATGCTCTTCAATAAAACGATGGTGGACGGTTATGGGCCTCGAATTGCTGTGTTTTTGCCAGATTCACTCCCTCCCCAATCCTATGAGCCGTTTCGTATATGGGTTACCCAACTTTGGCAGGAATCAATTGGAGGGAAGAAGGATGGTATCTATCCAAAGATAGAACTAATCACCCCTGATATGCCGGAGAGCAGGGTTTCTGATTTACTGAGACATGGTTTTGTGCTCTTGGATCTGCCTAACTTTACATCGGATTCTTTGTATAGGCCAATAGCCTATATGTATCTGCTTGCCACCTATTTTTCCGCATTTTCAGGGATAAAGTTCCTTACACAGGAAAATGTTCAGTTGTATAAGAGAAATCTCAAGAAGATAAAGCAAGCAAAAGAACCACCTACGTTGGCAATAGATGATATTGTCGGTAAGGTGGGGGATCTTGTTTCAAGGAATGAAAAGAAGGAGTTTGTGGATATTGTATTCTACGGCTCGTTCACTAATAGGGAAAAACAGAAGATTGTCTCCAGTTTAGAGTCTTCTCTCGGGAAGAAGGTGGTGATATTCTGGTACGATGGCCCAGATTATAACCATCACTCATT
>JAMOOT010000124.1 GCA_027065215.1 Candidatus Omnitrophota bacterium
AAGATCGCCCCTCCAACCTCCTGAGAGGCAAAGACAGCCGCCTCGCGGGGTTTCTGACCTTCTTCCACATGGCGGGTGATGTTCTCTAACACCACGATGGCGTTGTCCACAACCATTCCAATGGCAATCGCCAAACTCATCAAAGAGATAACATTTATAGTAAACCCACCCAAAAATAAGAAGATAAAGGCACAGATCAGAGAAAACGGTATGGTCAGAGAGATTATGAGAGAGGCCCTAAACCTGCGCAAGAATAACAATGTTACTAAGATTACCAGGATCCCGGAGATAACTATCGTCTGAGCCAGATTCTTTATTGCCATAATAATAAATTCAGAAGAATCCATAGGGATGGTGATCTCAGCGTCTCTGGGCAGGAATTTCTTGACCTTCCTTAGTGTCTGCTTTATCCTTCGGCAGACCTCCACTGTATTGGCCCCGGACTGTTTTTGAACGATCAAGACGATCGCATTCTTTCCATTGCCATATCCCTTCATCTTCATCTCTTCAAAGTCATCAGCGACCTTTGCGATGTCTTTTAGATAAATCGGCCTGCCCCTGTATTGAGTAATCAAGATATCCTTTATCTCTCTGGGATCTTTAAACCGCTGTTTCACCCGTAAAAAGTACTCGCGCTTGCCTTCCTTTATTCGGCCCAAAGGCAGGTCCAGGTTCTCCTCTTTCAATCTCTGGATGACCAAAGAAATAGGTATGTTATAGGCCTTTAATTTCTGCCAATCTAATTCCACCTTTATCTGACGCCTCAACCCTCCATAGAGCATAACCGCCCCAACTCCTTTTGTCCTTTTTAAGGCATCAGAAACCTTTTTATCCACTATCCTATAGAGTTGAGGCCAGGAAGAGGGGGCTGAAATCGTTATTGCCATAATTGGAGAAGTGGCAGAAGAGAACTTAAAGAGGATCGGCTCCTCTGCATCTGGGGCGTGTTCATGGATATCGTATTTGGCCAAGTCTACCTTATCCCTCACATCGTTTGTTGCAACATCAAGATCCGTGCCCCACTTAAACTTACAAGAAACCATACCAAGATTATCCTTAGACAAAGAATTCAGTTCGTCCAGATCAGAGACAGTGGAGAGTTGATCCTCCAAGAACTTTACCACATCTGACTCCACATCCGAGGCAGTTGCACCGGGATAGGGAACAAGGACAGAGACCACCGGCGGCTCTATCTCAGGGAGGAGGTCAATATGGAGTTTAAATATGGAGATTACGCCTATCAAAAAGATAGCCAAAAATATCATCAAGACCGTATATGGACGATCAACTGCAAAGCGTGGAAGATTCATCTCTCATCTCCATTACCTTTCGCCAGGATCGGACTTACCGATACCCCATCCTCTAATCCACTCTGGCCTGAGATAATCACCAGATCGCCTTTCCTTAATCCCTCCTTGATCTCCACCTGATTATCTCGAATAGCCCCTATCTTTAAAAAGGCCTTTTTAGCCTTCCCATCCATCACCCTGAAGCAATAGAAACTACCTGTTCCGGGCATCCTCAACAAGGCATCCAAAGGCATAACCAATGCCTTGTACCTACCAACGAAAAGAAAGATACGGGCAAAACTACCCGGGATGAGCAATCCCTCTTCATTAGCCACCGTTACCTCCGCCTCTGCGGTCCTTGTAATCGGATCAATATAGGCATCTAACTTACTAACCTTTCCCTCAAATTCCCTCCCCGGATAGGCATCAACAGTAAGCACCGCCCTATCCCCTATCTTTACCTTAGGATAATCCACCTCTGCGATGTGAATCTTCACCTTAACAGAGGAGGTATCGCCAACGATAGCAATCGGCGTCTGAGGGGTCAGAAGGCTCCCTTTATCCAGATCTGCCTTCAAGACCCTTCCGGATATAGGAGAGAGGACCTCGTGAGGCTCATACTTAAATCCAGTTATATCCCTATCAATCAAGGCAATCACATCGTCTTTCTTTACTACATCGCCCTCTTTCACCAGATACTTTATCAACTTCCCCCCCACCTTAGGGAAAACCTGGACCTGATCTCGTCCTTCTATCGTGCCGGTAAACTTCAACACGTCCCTAATCTCACCTGTCCTCACCTCTGCCACCTCAACTGGTATCTTTTCAACACCCCCACCTAATTCCGCCTTCTCCTTCTTCACACATCCGCCTAACAACAATACAAGGGCAAGCATACCCAGATATACTCTTCTCATATCTTTCCCCCTCCCACAACATAATCCAACTTAGCCTTAGCCACCACAAAGTCATAAAGACTATTAATAAAGTTCACCCGAGCAGTAGAGAGAGC
>JAMOOT010000125.1 GCA_027065215.1 Candidatus Omnitrophota bacterium
AGGCCTATAGATAGCGAGCAATCGGCCTTATGGCAGATACTGCCTAAGGGATTAAAAGAGGTCGAGAAGGTGATACTTACTTGTTCAGGTGGGCCATTTTGGATGCGAAAGCGAGATGAATTAAGAAATGTTAGACCCGAGCAAGCGATAAGACATCCCAAATGGAGTATGGGGCCTAAAGTGAGTCTTGATTCTGCTACGTTAATGAACAAGGCGTTGGAGATAATAGAGACCTCGGCCTTATTTGGAATAGATGAAACCAATATCTCAGTACTTATACATCCTCAGGCGCTGACCCATGCTATGGTAAAGTTTAAGGATGGCAGCATCTTATCGCAAATAGGGCCTACTGATATGAGGTTGCCTATACAGTATGCTATTTCTTATCCTGAAAGATGGGCCTCTTCTATTAATGAGTTGGATTTTTACAACACGATAATGGAATTTTTTACACCAGATGAGGAAACCTTTACCTCTTTACAGATTGCCAGAATGGCATTGCGAAAAGGAGGGTCGACTTTGGTTGTTTTCAACACCTCTAATGATTTGTTGGGAGAGAAATTTTTTGCCGGAGAAATAGGTTTTTTGGATATAATGGATGTTTCTCGTCAATTAGTTGAGTTGCATAATCCTTGGGAAATTTCTTCTCGTGAAGATATAAAGCGAGCTATTCATTGGACCATGGAGGCCTTAGATGGATTTCTCCAGACTTCGTAGAGATATGGTAGAAGAGCAAATATCTAATAGAGGAATTACTAATAAGCGTATTTTGTCTGCATTTTTGGAGGTTCCACGTGAAGAATTTGTTCCATCTAATATGAGAAGGTATGCCTATAAGGATGGGCCTGTTTCTATAGGATTTGGCCAGACAATATCTCAGCCTTATATGTCTGCACTGATGATAGAATGTTTAGATCCTCAACCAACAGATAAAATACTTGAAATAGGAACTGGTCTTGGCTATCAGTCAGCAGTGCTTTCAAGATTATCAAGGATTATATATACGGTTGAAAGGATCCCTGAATTGGCTAAACAGGCTAAAGTAATCTTGGATAAGTTAGGGTATGACAATGTAATTGTGAAGGTTGGTGATGGGACTCTTGGCTGGTCGGAATTTGCTCCTTATGATAAGATAATCGTGGCCGCTGCTGCTCCGAATGTTCCGATACGATTGTTGCAGCAGTTAAAGGAAGGGGGCAGAATGGTCATCCCTGTGGGACATCGCTATAGCCAGATTTTGAAGATTATTTCGAAGTTATCAAATGGTGAGGTTGTGGAGAAGGAGGAAACACCGTGTATATTTGTGCCCTTGATTGGCGAAGATGGTTGGCAGGAGTAGTGATTGCGTGTGGTTTAGTTTTGTTTGTTCAACCTGTCTGGGCTGATAGAATATTGGCTGTAGTGGGGGATGAGGTAATCACCCAAACAGATTTAAATAAGATTGTAAAAGCATGGGATTATCAACTGCGCAGTGAACTCTCTGATATGGAATATTTGAAGAAAGCTGAGGAGATTAAAAAACGAGCATTAAATAGATTGATAGAGGAGTGCCTTCTTTATCTGAAAGCAAAGGACGAAGGAATTACAGTAGATTCTTCTTTGGTAGAAAAAGAGATAGAAAAGATAAAAGAAAGATTCTCTTCACAAGAGGAATTTATTGCCTCGTTAAAGGAGGCGGGAATGACTCCCCAAGATTTGTATAACCAGATAGAAAAAAAGTTGATGATACAACGCCTAATTAATGAGAAGATTCGTACGAAGATATATATCAATCCTACAGAGATTGCTAAGACCTTTAAACGTGAAAGGCAGCGTTTTTGCACGACTACATCGGCGAAGTTAGATTCTATATTTGTCCCATTTAGCAAGGAATCAAATCAAAAAGGAGAGATGGCCTTTGAGATGGACATAATGGATAAATATATGAAGTTGAAAGATGGGATTCTTACCTGGAGAGATTTGAAGGATAAATATGGACAAGGACCAATCTCCGGTTGGAGAAAAATAGGGGATTTGTCTCAAGATATTGCTAAGGAGATATTTTCTCCCATGAGTAATGAGGTCTATCCTATGCCAGTGAAGGTTTCTTCTGGTTATATGTTTTTTCGCGTGGAGGAAAGAAAGATAAATTGTCCAGAAAACTTAGATGAGGCAAAAGAAAAGATCTACAGATACTTATTTGGTAAGAAATTTAACCAGAACTTGAGAGAGTTTGTTAATAGACTTAAGAAAGAATATTATGTCAAGATTTACTCAGTCGATAAGGTTGAGGGTGATGGTGGAGCCAGTTAG
>JAMOOT010000126.1 GCA_027065215.1 Candidatus Omnitrophota bacterium
TGAGAGAAATGTCCCTCTCTTATGCAGTGCATCTTTTACCTCATCCCAAAGGTAAGCCTTCCTTAGAGACTCTTCCACAATCCTGTCCTTTTCTCCCTTTGATAACCTCACGCCATTTAAGATGTATCCTGCTATCACATTATCATAAATGCTCATTGTAGGAAAAGGATTTGGGCGTTGGAACACCATCCCAATCCTTCTTCTGACAATTACAGGGTTGAGGGAGAATATGTCTTCATTGTCTAAGTAAATCTTTCCTTGGATAGTGGCATTTGGAGTAATCTCGTGCATCCGGTTAATGCACCTTATCAGAGTAGACTTTCCACATCCAGAAGGTCCCATAATTGCAGTAACTCTATGTTTCTCAACCTGTAAATCCACCCCATGCAAGACCCACCGTGATCCAAATCCTGCCTTTAATTTCTCTATTTTTAGAATCGCGTTTTCCATATCTGGTTTATCCCCCTTGCTATCAAAGTCAACACAAACACTATAGTGATCAATACAAACGATGCTCCCCAAGCAATCCTGTGCCAATCCTGATAAGGACTCATTGCGTAATTAAATATCAATAAGGGAAGGGCGTCAACTGGCTTCAATGGATTCAGGTTTAAAAACGGATTCCCAAAGGCAGTAAGCAAAAGAGGCGCAGTCTCACCAGTTATCCGTAATAATCCCACCAATATGCCCGATAAAACCCCACCTATTCCCGTAGGCAGCACCACTTTCCAGATAGTCCTCGTATAGTTTACTCCCAGACTGAAGGATGCCTCCTTAAGATAAAAAGGCACCAACTTTAAACTCTCCTCTGTGTTCTTGATTACCATCGGCAGCATCATCAACCCAAGCGCAACTCCACCGGAAAGAGCAGAAAACCCTCCTAATGGCTTAACCACCAAAAAATAAGCCACTATACCAATAACAATAGAAGGGATGCCTTGCAAGACATTGACCAAAAGCCTTAACAATTCCGTAAATCTATTCCTTACTTCAGCCAAGAATATGCCCACCAATATACCGAACGGCACAGAAATAACAGAGGCTATCGTTATCAACATAAGTGTCCCCACAATAGAGTTTAGTATCCCTCCACCTGCCTCTCCGGGAGGCTTAGGAAGAGAAATGAGAAACTTGAGATTCACCACCCCTATCCCATTTTTCACGATGGTAAACAAGAGCAAAATCAAAGGCAATAATGTCGCAAAGGCCAGTAGCACGATCACCACTTTCATCAACCTATCCTTTAATATCCTTATTCCCAAACTCATCTCCTCACCTCATACCTTTTGATAACAATGTTGCCCAAGAAATATATTAACGCGCTAAATATGAGGAGCCAGAGTCCTATCTCAACCAATGCACTTAAATGAATATCTTTTGTGGCCTCTGTAAATTCATTTGCAATGACCGAGGCCATAGTATTTCCCGGGCTAAAGATGTTTTTGGGCATAAAATTGCTGTTCCCAATTACCATCGTAACTGCCATAGTCTCACCAAAGGCCCTACCAAAGCCTAAAAGGATACCGGCAAATATCCCTGAGCGACAATACGGTAAAACTACCCCCTTTATGACCTCCCATGGAGTCGCCCCTAAGGAAAGACCAGATTCAATCAAATCCTGAGGGCACATCTTTATCACTTCCTTAGAAATAGAAGATATATAAGGGATTATCATTATCGCCAATATCAAAGAAGCAGTCAGTATCCCCACGCCATAAGGCAAGATCCCAAACTTCATCTCCACTTCTCGGATAATAGGCACCAAAAAAAGGAGCCCCCAAAAACCGTAGATCACCGAGGGAATACCCGCTAAAAGATCTGTAGTAAAGCCCAATACCTCGCTTATAATCCCCTCTCTACAATAGACACCTAAAAGAAGCCCCAAAGAGAGGGCAAAAGGCAGGGCGATAAAGAGAGATAAAAAGGATGTAAGCAGTGTCCCCACCACAAACGGTAATATCCCAAACTGCTCGTTGACCGGATCCCAAACCCTTCCAGTAATGAACTTGAATCCAAAGGCCTCAATGGAAGGCCCACTCTCCCTGACCAAGAGAAAACACAACAAGATCAGCAGTGAAGAAAACACCACACCAGAGATGTAAAGGAACGCCTTAAAGGCCTTATCCTGTATCATCTTAGCAATGGCTCCCCGTGATAAGAAATAGACTTGATTATCCTCTCAACCTTTTTTCGCGCAGAGTTAGATAAGGGTGCATAGTGAAGATCAGAGGTATACTTCTGAGCATTATGGGTCATCCACCAGAGTAGATCTACCAGAGCCTCGGCCTTT
>JAMOOT010000127.1 GCA_027065215.1 Candidatus Omnitrophota bacterium
CAGCAGATCCCACATACTCTAATCCTTCAGGGATCCGTCTCTTATACGTCCCTCCATAAAGATGATAATAGGATTGATGAGGATCAGGATATATTCTACCCTTTTCAATCGTTCCCAATCCCGGCATAACCAAATCTATCCCATATAATCCCTCAACCGAATCCTTAGCATCCAGATAAAATAGATAAGGGATCCAAGTTTTAACCTTTCCTACCTTAGGCATACCCAACCTTACTAATCGAGTAGGAGTGGCATTCGGGAACGATACGATGTTCCCATACCCTTCAACAACCACATCTTGAGAGGCAACAAACACTTTAACCTCCGCATCCTGATCAAGGCCAATCTTTCTGGGGATATCCAACATAGGCCTACCAAAAGGAAGCGGACTACCACCTAAATACTTATACTCCCCTACAAATGGAACAAAGACCTTATCCTGCAAGAGAAACTCCCAATTACCTTCAAATAGGAACCTATCTTCTCCACCCCTCGTAGTCGAATAGCCTTTATTATCTTTTCGATGAAGGACAAACCCAAGCGTAGGAGCAGCAAAGACCTCTCCTGCCGTAACAAATCCTTCATGAGAGAGGTTTATATCATAATATTTTCTTTTTGCACTCTTATCTCCTTTAATCTCCACTATTTCCTTGCCTAAATAAGTATCAACGCGCTGTAGCGAAAACCAGACCTCCTTAAACCCATCTGGTATCAGCGAACCAGTTTTACTTATCAACTGGTATATAGAATCCACTTTTTCTTCCACACTCATACGGGAAGATCTAGCAATCTCCCAGATAACCTTAGCAACCTTATCTCCATATCGGAATTGATGAACCTCTGCCAACCTTTGCCAAAATCCCCTGTCATCCAACCTAAGGGCATCCCTTATCCTGCCCTTGATATAGTTTTCTATACCCTCTCGAGTAGCAAAGAAGACCTCAGAACTCTTTACCGGCATAACTCCATTTTTAAGCGCAAGAAGAGAAAGATAGTCATATCCGTTGATTCGAGAAAAGACGATAGGATTACGTCCATTATTCGTAGTAAAATGCATAATATACTGATTTCGTTCAAGGTTTGCAGTCTCCTTTCCCCTCAAGACCTCCAATAATGCATCAGATTTATTAGGCTCAGCGGAAAGTATGGCCAAAGAGGTCATCAATCCAAGATTTGTTTTTCCTTTAAACATCCCTTTGATATCAGCATAGGCCAGCAGATTTGTCGCTATAGGCGAAATCGGGGCAATCCCCTTTATCATAGGCCCATACGCCCTCGCCTCTATCCATTTACCATCCTTCTCCAATATCGGCAAACTAAACCCAAGTCGGGTATAATCACTTGCAACCATAAATGGCGACCTCACGCCTCCACTTGCAAAAAGGCGGTAATCTATCGTGAGTATCTGACTACCATTTGCCTTTACCGGAGCAGAGAAAAACTGCTTTGCGACCAATATGGCACTGTGAGAGATCGGACCTTTTTCCCCGTGAGAAATAGACCTAAACAGAACCGCTCCTCCCGGAATAGACCTTGTCTCTGGAATCCCCTTAAGCAATTTATTCCCCAAGTATGTAGAAAGGGCACAATCAGAATTTTCAAATACATCCATAAACGAAAGTAAATAGGCAATAGCCATACCTAAGGCAGAACGACGATTGAAAAACTTATCAAAGTTTTTCTGATATTCGGTGGGGAGCAGATGTTTAAGACTTTCCTTTTTCTGGGTTATCTTCTTAGCGAGATCTCTTATCGTAATCCGATTTAAGTCCTCATCTTTCAACTTTAATCCAAACACCTTCATCTGTCCCAAGAATCTATTCTTGTTAGGAATCCGCCCAGACTTTATTAAATCACTAATAGGCTTATTCATATCCCCTTTGTAGGCCTCAAGGATTGGGTTAAGATGGGCCATAAATATCTGGTCCAACATACCCATAGCCTTTTGACGATATCTCGGATCATCTGAAGAAAGAGAGGAAACCCTCTTTTGGAACTCATCCATAACCTTATCAATCAAATCCGCAGGTAGGCCAACCTTTTTAAGTTCGGTATCCGCTGACCTTATCCCTTGATGGGTTAAAAGAATCCATCCTTTATCCCCTTTGGCCAAAAGATTATCACCTAATTCCTTTACATCTCTAAACCAGACTCTTCGCCCATTCTGATTAACTAATACCATGCGTTCGGCCTTTTTACCCAGTATAACCCCTTTCCCATTAGTGGAGACAATAGTTGTATCTGCTTCTACTCCCTTATATACCTGGGGAGCGCTTAGATT
>JAMOOT010000128.1 GCA_027065215.1 Candidatus Omnitrophota bacterium
GCAGGACTTCATCTCCTTTTTGGTGTCCGTTTTCGTCGTTGAACTTCTTGAAATCGTCTATGTCAATGAATAAAAGAGATAAAGGTGTATTTTTACTATCGCTTTGGGTCAAAAGTTGATCGAGTTTGTGTTGAAAATATCCGTGGTTCCAGAGTTGGGTTAGGGAGTCTGTGTGTGCCCGCAATAAGGCCTGTTCGTATAGGATAGAGTTCTCTATGGCCAACCCGGCCTGATTGGCAAACATTGTTAGCATCTTTATATCTTCTTCGGTTATAGGTTTACCACTAAATATATTATCGGCAAGGATTACTCCCACTACCTTATTGTGTGCCTTTAGAGGGATCACCACAAATTCTTTGCAATTTAATTCTTTTATTATCAGGTCGTCTCTATAGGCAGGCAACTCCCTTTCAGTGATGTGTCGAATTTGTCCGTCCAGCACTGCTTGTGCAAGGACTCCGTTCTCAGGAGAGATGGAGATAACAAAATTCTTAACCAGCTGATTTAGGCGAGAATCGCTTATCTTTCGGGATTGTTTGTATTGGTTGATAAGATCTTGAAGGGTCATTTTGCTGGTTTCGATGAAGTGCCATATCCGTCGAGCCTCTTCTCCAGATCCCGGACCAATACCCATTTTCCCTTCTAATAAATTCTCTGCCGGATTTACCAAAAATAAAATAGCCCGATTAAAACCAAGTCCGGCATGGGAAGTGATTGCGGTAAGGATGATATAAAGAATCTCATCCAACTTTAATGTGGACCGCATCGCATTGGTGATTTCGTAGAATATGATTAACTGGCGATGCAGTTTATCGAGTTCATGTTGTAGTTTAGTAATGTCTTCCTGTTGCATAATTGCCTATTATAGCAAATTCTCGCTTCTTGGTATGATAAAAACTCTTTTTAAAGAGGCTGTGGTATAATAATATTATGTTACAGTTATTATTTCTTGTTTTATTTCTATATTGTATCATCCTTCATGAGATTGCCCATGGATATGCAGCCTATCTTTTGGGGGATGACACCGCCTATCGGGCTGGCCGGCTTTCCTTGAACCCCTTGGTTCATATTGATCCAGTAGGAAGTATCCTTATCCCTGCCTTGTTGTTGTTTTCCCATGCCCCGTTTGTCTTTGGATTTGCCCGTCCCGTGCCGATAAACCCGTTTAAGTTTCACAAAATTTCTAACCTAAGAGCAGGGATTGCTATATGTTCGGCGGCAGGACCGGGTGCAAATCTGGTATTAGGATTTGTTTTTTGTCAAATGGCAAAGATGAGTTTTAATCCCTATGCAGCGCAACTTTTTCTATATGCTGCAGGCCTTAATGTGATATTGGCGGTCTTTAATCTTTTGCCCATACCCGGATTTGATGGCGCGCACATATTGGCTGCCTTACTGCCACGAGAGTGGTTTATACGATATAAGGCCCTGGAGCCCTATGGGATGATCATTGCCTTGGTGCTCTTGGCTACAGGGGTAATTGGTTGGGTCCTTTTTCCATTGGTGGAGGTGATTTTGAGATGGATGTGTTGACGGTGAAGAAGATAAGGGAAAAGAAGGGGCGCCAACCTATTGTAATGCTTACTGCTTATGACTATGTTTCAGCCCGGATCTGTGAGTCGGCGGGGGTGGATATTATACTGGTGGGCGATTCATTGGCTATGACAGTGTTGGGGTATGATTCCACTATCCCTGTCTCTGTAGAAGAGATGCTGATATTTTGCAAGGCGGTGAGACGTGGGGCACCGAATTCGTTTATCGTTGCGGATATGCCATTTATGAGCTTTCAGATTCGGGTAGATCTGGCAGTGGAGAATGCAGGAAGGTTTGTAAAAGAGGCAGGGGCTAATGGGATCAAGTTAGAAGGCGCATCGGATATGGTCCTGTCAGTGATAGATCGTTTGGTAGATGCAGGTATCCCGGTAATGGGCCACATAGGGCTTACTCCTCAAAGCAGTGTGTTTACCGAGGGGTATAAAGTGAAGGGGCGAAGTGTGGAAGATGCCAGGGCCTTAATAGCACAGGCAAAGGCATTAGAAGAGGCGGGTGTGTTTGCCTTGGTGGTTGAATGTGTGCCTGAACCCTTAGGGGCAGATATAGCAGATAGTGTCTCTGTTCCCGTTATTGGTATTGGGGCAGGGAGATTTTGCGATGGCCAGGTGTTGGTCTTTTCTGATGTAGTTGGCGCCTACGATCGTTTTGTGCCAAAGTTTGTTCGTCAGTATCTGAACGGATACGAATTATTTCATTCTGCGGTAGTTGAGTTTGTTGAAG
>JAMOOT010000129.1 GCA_027065215.1 Candidatus Omnitrophota bacterium
CCGGATGGTGATAGGGACGGTAGAGAGAAATGATGTGCCGTTTGTAGGAGGGGGGATAAATTTTGGAGAGGTTCCTGTGAAGAAGGTAGGTGATGTGTCCGATATACAGGGCCCGAAGGATATGTTGGGAGGGGGGACTCGTTTGGAAGAGGATGGAAGAGGGATATTTGAGAGGATCCGGCGATGGATAGGCAAGAAGTGGTTACCGTTGTTATTGGGGATGTCAATTTTAGGTGGGCCTATAAATGGGTATACTGGACAGCAGATCAGGTATACTCCATCGATACAGAGAGGGGTAGAACAGCAGGTAAAGGTGGTGCCTGTATCGACAGCAGGCAATAGCATATCTAAGCAGAGTGAGAATGTGGTTGTAAAGAAATTATTGGAAAAGGTGGATGACCTTGAAAGGCAGTATGGTCAGGTAAGCAAGAGAGATTATGAGGAATTGTTTCGTCTCTTCAAGGTTTATAGAGGTGATCTGGATAAGTTTTTAAGAGATGATCATGTAAAAGAAATTCAAAGGAGAGCAGAACTAACGGCTGAGAAGTTACTACCGATATTAGAAGAGATTGCTAAACAACCATCACCGGAAAAATATTATTTTGATGTAAAGTCTGAGAGTGGTTTGCTCAATAATATTGATTTTATAGCCTATTTGCTCCGTGCATTGCCTCCAGATAGCAAGGTCTCTAAATCGCTTGCGGATGTTTTAGAAAAAGTGGTAGATCCGAGTTGGGTTTGGTGTGGATCTTTGTTCTTGAGTAGTAAGCCGCTGCCAACTGATGTAAATATTGTTCCGATAAATATGTATAAACAAATCTTTCTGTCAGAGGTGTTGTTTCGTTATATAGTCTATGGTGAATTGTATTGGAAGGATTTCTTCCAGAAGGTAGTTTCTCAGGGAGTGGAAGAGGCTATCAAATATTCTATGGGGGAAAGAGGTGTGTATACACTCAGTATGCTAATAATGTTAAGTTCTTTAGATGTCTTGCAATATGTTCATGAATTCTATAGATTTTCTCCTGAATTTGAAGTTAGGGCTCGGGATGTGATTGGAAAATTTATGAGGCCGATACTACGCTTGGGGATGGTGGAGGTTCCAAAGGTTGTAGAATTAGTAGAGGATTATATTGTAAGTTATGACTTGAATAAAAAACGAGCACTGGAGTATATGCTGTATGACATCCAAGTAAGTCCATATGGGAATAATTCTTTTTATATTTCTGCTTATAATTTGATCCGTTTTGGTTATGCATTTCTCCCTATGACGCAAATAGATGGGATTTTTGCAGATATTTTGGCTAATGCATCTGCAATTGTGGGTACGAACTATGCGCATATGGATTCTAAGATGATAGAGATGGTGAAGAAAGGAAAGATCTTGGATGAAGATTGGGCTGAAAAAGAGAAGCAGGAAGACATAAGTGGGCGAGTTAATTTGGCAAGGATGCCTTTGAAATATACTCCAGAATTTTTTGATAGGCAACATGGCTTTTCAGCAGAAGATATTCTTTCTTTCTTTTTAATAGATAGGTATTTAGTGAAGAAGTTCCCTGATAATAAAAATCTTAGGGGATGGGCGAGAGAGCTGATTATGGAATTAACTCGCTATGTGCCGGTCATATTTGAATTGGAACATCGTAATTGGTTTTCCGATTTTAAAGAAATTGGGGATGAAGGAGGGGAGTTTTCCCGTTGGCTAAAAAGACGAGTGTTGCGGGTGATTGAATCATTCACGAATAATCTTAGTGAGTGGAGCGAGGAAACATCTCCTGCTTTGGCCTTTTTGTCGGTGGTGAGTAAAGATGGATTATCCAATGGGGTATTGGCAGAGCACCTGGAGAAGTTTGATAAGGGCATTTTATTGTCGTATCGGTTTTTCCCATTTTGGATGGCTGTAACATTGAAAGGAGAATTGGTATATTGGTTGGATCGGCTTGACATAAGTGTGGATGATTTTGTTGGTTTTTTTACGAAGGAGGTATCTTCATTGCCCAAAAGAGAAATGATAAGTTTTTCAGGTGGTAATTGGGAAATGGTAATTGTTCGTGAATTCTTTTATGGCCTGATGAAGGATCCTTCTTCGAGGGCTAAGGAAATTATGAGGAAATTGAGTGATACGCAGTTAGGGAAATCAGATCCTGTTTTAGTTAGATTGGCAAAGGGGGAAAGTATACCTCCAGAAACATTTAAAAATAGGTTTTGGAATAAAATGTTTAATTATTTCAAGTCAAAGATAATACGTAAAAAAGATATGCGCGTGTGGTT
Source organism: Candidatus Omnitrophota bacterium (assembly GCA_027065215.1). GTDB lineage: Bacteria > Omnitrophota > Gorgyraeia > S143-82 > S143-82 > S143-82. The sequence goes on from JAMOOT010000129.1 coordinate 2,269, forward strand.
G
>JAMOOT010000130.1 GCA_027065215.1 Candidatus Omnitrophota bacterium
AAGAAAATGGTACTTTGGTAATTTGGGAGAATACAGACCGAATTCTGGATGATACAGTAGCAGAGAAAACAGAGTATATTGTTTATGAAAAAATACAAGATTTGCAAAAACATCTTGAAGTGGTATTTCATCGATATCTTGCAGGAAAAGACAAGATCAGTATTTATATTAATGATACGCAGCTAAAGCCTTTTGATCCTTTTTTTACCAGTCATTCTGCTACAGATGAATTACAGGAAGAAATTATTTCGGTAAATGGAGAAAAGGTTCATATACAGCCGTACCTGTTACCTCACTATACAAAAGTATCTGCCCAGGATTATGAATATTATGAGGGGATAGGAGGATATCTTAAAAATCAGGGGTTTTATGTTTACAGAAATAGGAGGCTTCTTATTTTTGGAACATGGTTTAGATTAATCCCCCAGTCTGAAATGTATAAACTTGCAAGAATTAAAATAGATCTTCCCAATAGTTTGGACCATCTTTGGAAAATTGATGTGAAAAAATCGAGACCGTTCAGAGTTTTGTGTCACCCGATAGATAAGTGAATTATATCACAACTCCAGTGCCTTATCCAATCTTCCCTCAAAGAAGATCGCCAATTGAGAAATGGTCAGTGACCAGTTTCTCATTGGCATTGTCCACTTCTTCTGGGCATTCATAATTCCCATATAGAGTAATTTTAACAACGAATTTTCATTAGGAAACGCTCCTTTGGTTTTGGTCAGTTTTCTGAACTGCCGATGCACAGATTCAATAATGTTGGTCGTGTAGATAATCCGTCTGATATCTTCTGGGTATTTGAAATAGTAGGAAAGATTCTCCCACTTGTTTCGCCAAGAGCTAATTACGATAGGGTATTTGTCTCCCCATTTCTCTTCAAGTCTGTCAAGCTCCAATTCTGCTGCTTCTTTGGAAAGTGCTTGATAGACCCGTTTGAGATCTTTCATAAATTCCTTCTGATTCTTGGAAGCCACATACTTGAGTGAATTTCGTATTTGATGAACGATACAGAGCTGTACCTCTGTTTGTGGGAATGTGGCATTAATGGCTTCAGGGAAGCCCTTTAAACCATCAACAGAGGCAATAAGAATATCTTCTATGCCTCTGTTTGAAAGATCTGTCAGTACCTGTAGCCAGAAGTTAGCTCCTTCATTCTCTGAGAGATACAATCCCAGTATCTCTTTTTTACCATTAAGATTTACTCCAAGAATTGTATAGATGGCTTTAGAAACATACCTACCATTCTCTTTAATCTTGTAGTGTATGGCATCGAGCCATACGAAGGGATAGACACTCTCAAGTGGGCGTTGTTGCCACTCTTTGAGCAGTGGGATCACTTTATCGGTTACCGCACTGATCGTGGCTTTGGAAAAATATACTCCATAGAAATCTTCAATGTGTTCAGATATTTGGCTATAACTATTCCCTAGGGAATAGAGTGCCAGTATTTTCTGTTCTATCTGATCACTCATATGGGTCTGGTGTTTCTTGACGATCTGAGGTTCAAATGTTCCGTTACGATCTCTTGGAACATTTAACTCAAACTCACCGACAGAGCTTTTCATGGTCTTGGATGATTTACCGTTCTTACGGTTACGAAGCTCTTGACCCAAGTGGGTCTCAAGTTCTGCTTCCAGTACGGCTTCAGTTAGTTGCTTGATAAGCGGAGCAAGTACGCCATCTTTACCATCAATAGAAGCACCAGCCTTAATCGCCTCAAGTGCCTCTTCTAAATCGAATGTCTTTTTCATTTGTCTTTCCTTTAGAATTTAAAATTCTATCGGATTGACACAAAATTTCTAACACTCCCAAGCAGACAGATTCCCATCTATTTTTCCTTTTGCTTCATATTTAAACGGTTACGCTCTTGTATTCGAGGTTGCTTGACCATCTCAGGTGTGCGATTGTGTCAGTTAGGCGTATTAAGACCTTAGTCCGTACAGATACAGATACCCATAAAAGGCTCCTTAGTGTATTGGTATAGTGTGGAGGTATTTTTGAATTCAAATAACCTTAAGGCATCTCAGCCAAGCGTACTTCCTACAGTATCTACGCCAACCATGATAAGGGTGGTATAAATAGTGTCTCTGTAGGGTTCATTGAGTTGTTGTGTATAATCATAATTTTTCCTTATTAGTATAAACTATAGGTTGACCCCATGTGGGGCAAGCGGGTTGGATACTAGGTACTAGTCACCTAAAATGATACAGACTAGTTCACAGAGTGGATTT
>JAMOOT010000131.1 GCA_027065215.1 Candidatus Omnitrophota bacterium
ACCTTATTCAAAGGTATATTGGGTTTGATCGAAGGATTAAAGTTAAACTAACACGACTTGGGACTGGAGAATGGAAGAGATTGAAAGAAAGGGTTCGGCGGGGGATTTATAGTATGGCAATGGAGATGCTAAAGATTCAGGCCATTAGATCTTCCCTGAAAGGATTCAGGTTTCCTAAGGATGATGAGTTGCAGGCTCAATTTGAGGCCAGTTTTCCGTATGTAGAGACAGAAGACCAAAAAAAGGCAATTGAGGAAGTCAAACGAGATATGGAATCAGAGATGCCTATGGATAGATTGATATGCGGCGAAGTAGGCTATGGAAAAACCGAAGTGGCTATGAGGGCAGCATTTAAAGCGGTTTTAGGGGGAAAACAGGTGGCTATATTGGTGCCGACGACCCTTTTGGCCGAGCAGCACTTCACAAATTTTTCAGATAGGATGAAAGGATTTCCGATAAGAATAGAGATGCTCTCTCGCTTTAGGACAAAAAAAGAACAGGAGACTATATTGAGAGACTTAAGAGAAGGAAAGGTTGATATAATCATTGGCACACATCGTCTTTTATCTCCGGATGTTAAGTTCAAGGATTTGGGGTTGTTAATAATAGATGAGGAACAGAGATTTGGTGTAAGGCATAAAGAAAAGATGAAACGGATGCGTGCATTGGTAGATGTCTTAACCATGACAGCCACTCCTATTCCTCGGACACTTTATATGGCCTTGGTTGGGATTAAGGATATATCGGTAATAAATACGCCTCCTAAAAATAGATTGTCGGTACAGACAAGATTGGTTCCTTTTGATAAGGATATTATAAAGCAAGCAATAGAAAGAGAATTGAATCGAGGGGGGCAGGTATTTTTCCTTCATAACCGAGTTCAGACGATATCTAAAAGGGCAGATTGGTTGCGGAAGGTTGTTTCATCTCGTATAGAGATTGCTCATGGTCAGATGCCCCCTTCTGAGTTGGAGAAGATAATGCTTGAATTTATAAAAGGGAAAATAGATGTATTGGTGTGCACTACAATAATAGAGTCAGGTATAGATATACCAAATGCCAACACCTTGATTGTAGAACGGGCTGATACATTTGGTTTGGCAGAGTTGCATCAATTAAGGGGTAGGGTAGGCAGATATGATCGACAGGCCTATGCCTATTTTTGCCTTCCCCAGAGCGGGGTGCTTACAGAGACAGCAAAACGCAGATTGATTGCAATCGAGAAATACAGTGATTTAGGTGCTGGATTTCATCTGGCTATGGAAGACCTTGAAATCAGGGGAGCGGGTAATATATTAGGGACAGAGCAGCATGGATTTATTACTGCCGTTGGTTTTGATTTGTATTGTCGACTCCTGAGAAGAGTCGTGGAGGAGATAAAAGAAAAATATCCTTCCAAGGATGAAGTTTTGTTTGGGTGAGATTGTGCTTATTTAATCAGATAATCTCATAAAAATACTTGACTTTTCTGTGGGTTTTGTTATTATTTTAGCAAACGCAATTATTGAGTGCTAAATTTCCTTTGGTGGCCGATAGGTTGCTAATTTTGAAATAGGAGGGAAAATTATGTTGAATATGGATAGATTTACAGTTAAGGCTCAAGAGGCAATTCAGGTTGCGGTCAATACGGCCCAGTCAATGGGCCACCAGCAGGTGGATTTGGAGCACCTTGCCCTTGCTCTTTTGGAGCAGGAAGGAGGGGTGGTTCCGGCAGTATTGGCCAAGATGGGGATCCAGACTCGGCCAATTATTTCAGATATTCGGGAACTGCTCTCTCGTAGGCCTCAAGTGCAAGGTGGACAGGTCTATATATCCCAGCGTTTATCTTCAGTTTTGTCATCTTGCGAAAAAGAGGCTCAAGATATAAAAGATGCGTATATAAGCACAGAGCATATCTTTTTGTCAATTATATCTTCTCCTCAATCTGGTGAATTAGGAAAGATTTTTGAACGTTATGGCATCACTCGAGCTGCGTTTATGAATGCTATGTTAGAGGTTCGAGGGGGGCAAAATGTTATGGACCAAAATCCAGAAGACAAGTATGATGCTTTATCCAAGTATGGGCGAGATTTAACTGCCTTGGCCAGGGCAGGAAAGTTGGATCCAGTTATAGGCCGGGATGAGGAAATTCGACGAGTTATTCAGGTCCTATCTCGACGGACTAAGAATAATCCTGTTCTCATTGGTGAGCCGGGTGTGGGAAAGACCGCGATTGTTGAAGGATTGGCTCAAAGGATCGTTTCAGGTGATGTGCCGGAAGGGTTAAAGAATAAACGCATTATTGCCCTTGATTTAGGTGCCTTGTTGGCAGGGGCAAAGTATAGGGGCGAGTTTGAGGAAAGGTTAAAAGCGGTCCTGAAGGAGATAGAGGCAAAAGAGGGGCAAATCATCCTCTTCATTGATGAGATCCATACACTTGTTGGTGCTGGTAGAGCAGAAGGGGCTATTGATGCTGCTAATATGTTAAAACCTGCTTTGGCGAGAGGGACTCTGCGTTGTATTGGGGCCACGACTCTGGATGAATATCGTAAGCATATTGAGAAGGATGCTGCTTTGGAGCGTAGGTTTCAGCCTGTATATGTTAAAGAGCCTTCTGTTGAGGATACTATTGCTATATTGCGTGGGTTAAAAGAGAGGTATGAGGTCCATCACGGTGTTAGAATAAAGGATTCGGCGTTGATTGCGGCTGCAGTCCTTTCCCATCGTTATATAACCGGCAGATTTTTGCCGGATAAGGCAATTGACTTGATTGATGAGGCAGCAAGTAGATTGAGGATAGAGATTGATAGTCGTCCTCAAGAGATCGATGAAATTGAGCGTAGGATCCTGCAATTGGAGATTGAACGGCAGGCCCTTACTAAGGAGACAGATGAGGCCTCAATGGATAGGTTGAAAAAAATTGAAAAGGAATTGGCGGAATTAAGAGAAAAATCAACAGCTCTTACTGCTCGTTGGCAAAAAGAGAAAGAGATTATTTTAAAGATTCGAGAGATTAAGGCCAAGATTGAAGAGTTGAAGAACGAAGAATCAAAGGCTCAAAGAGAGGGTAATCTTCAGAGGGCAGCTGAAATTCGATATGGCGAGATACCTAATTTGCAGAGGGAATTAGAAGAGGAAAATAAAAAATTAGAAGAATTAAGAAAGGGTGGCAAGTTACTTTTGAAGGAAGAGGTTGATGAAGAAGATATAGCTGAGATTGTCTCTAAGTGGACTGGTATCCCTGTTTCTCGTCTTATGGAAGGTGAAGCGGAGAAGTTGGTTCATATGGAAGATCGATTAAAGCAGAGGGTCGTTGGACAGGACGAAGCAGTTGCTTTGGTTTCAGCTGCTATTCGACGGGCAAGGGCAGGTATTGCTGATCCCAATAAGCCGATTGGAGTTTTTATGTTCATCGGGCCGACGGGCGTTGGTAAGACTGAGTTGGCAAGGGCGTTGGCAGAGTTCCTGTTTAATGATGAGAAGGATTTGATCAGGATAGATATGTCAGAATATATGGAAAAGCACAGTGTTGCCAGGCTTATTGGTGCTCCTCCCGGATATGTAGGTTATGAGGAAGGGGGACAGTTGACTGAAGCGGTGAGACGCCGTCCATATTCGGTGGTCTTATTTGACGAGATAGAGAAGGCTCATCCGGATGTCTTCAACATTCTTTTGCAGATAATGGACGAAGGTAGGCTTACTGATGGTCAGGGCCGGGTTGTGAATTTTCGCAATACTGTGATTATAATGACTTCGAATATAGGTAGTGAATACTTCAGGGATGAGTCTATGACACTTGATCAGATAAGATCTAATATTGATCGGGCATTGCGTGCCCACTTTAAGCCTGAGTTTTTGAATCGTATAGATGAGATAATAATATTTAACAAGCTCACAAAGGAATATATTGTAAAGATTACTGAAATTCAATTAGGCCTGTTGGCAAAGAGATTAGAGGATCGGAGGATTTCTTTGGTTGTTGAGGATGCAGTAAAGGAATACCTGGCGGAAGTAGGATATGATCCAGATTTTGGTGCAAGGCCACTTAAGAGGACTATTCAGCGACTTATACAGGACCCAATTGCCTTACTAATCTTGGAGGGAAAGGTCCCTGAGAAGAGTGTGGTTCGGGTGGTCTTGACGAAGGCTAAGGAGATAGATTTTGTGATTGAAAGGCCAGAAAAAGAGGAAGAATAAAAGGAGGCAAGACTATGGAGGCAAGTTTTCACTTTAAAGAGATTGATCCTCGGACTATAGAGGGATTAGAAAAACTGTTTAAACAAGAGATGGAAACAACCATACGGCGGCATATGGGGAAGTTGCCGGTTGAGGATGCTTATTTTCATGTGACAGTAGAAAAGAATCCTCATAAACCCCAGTATTACGTCGGGATTGCCTTATATTTACCCAATAAAAATATGTATGCTCGGCAACAGGAGAAGACGCCGGATATAGCTATGCATAAGGCGATTAATTCGTTGATTAAACAGATTGATAAATACAGAGAGAAATTTAAACCTAATAAGGGAGGTAGGAGGTAGGATATGTCTCCGAGGGAGGCTAAATATAGAAAAGAAGAGGTTTTAGCCGAAATTGTGGAGGCTTATTTAGAGACCGGTATCCCGGTCGCTTCTCAGCACATCGTCGAACGGGGATTGGAGTGTTCTTCTGCTACAATTCGTAATATAATGGCGGAGTTAATAGATGAGGGGTATCTTGTCCAACCCCATACTTCGGCTGGTAGGATACCGACAGAGAAGGCTTATAGATATTATTTGGACTATGTCTTAGATCTTGGTGCGGAGAAATTCAAAAAGCGGGTGTTGAGGCGTGATATAAATAGAGCCGAACAAGAAATTGAGGAAGAGGCCAAAAGGGTAGAGTCTGTCGAGGAGTTGTTGCGTATTACTGCGGACCTGATTTCAGAATTGGCCCATCAGACAGGGATGGGTGTTGTATGGGGTAGAAGGGATGTCTACCTTCATGGCAGAAACTACATTGTGGATTATCAGGAATTTCAGGATATACAGAAACTTCGCGCCTTGCTTACTTTATTTGAGATGGAAGATTTGCTTTATGACCTTTTCTGGAGGGAATTAAGGGATCGTGTGGATGTATTTTTGGGAGAGGAGATAGGGGTACCGGAATTGAGAGGATGTTCGATGCTAATTTCATATTGTGGGAAGGTGGGTGAAAAAGAGACTCGGTTGGGTTTGGTTGGGCCGATGCGTATGGACTATGCTAAGAATATAACGCTGTTGGAAGAGATTTCTAAGGAATTAGAAGAGTTGTGGAAAGAGTTTTGAGGTGGTGGGTATGGAAAGAGAGGATTTAAAACGAGAGGATAAACGTGTGGATGAGAAATTGACTGATTCCTCTGATGAGAAAAAAGAGGCGTTGAATAAGGAGGATTCGAGGAAAGAGGAGGTTGTATTGTCAAAGGAAGAATATGAACACCTTGCTCAAGAAGCAAGAAAGGCAAAGGAGTTGTATGAGAAATGTCTCAGAATACAGGCCGATTATGACAATGCCCGTAAGAGGTTAGATCGAGAGCGAGAAGATTTTATAAAATTTGCTCAATTCCGTATCATACAGGATTTTTTGGCTATTTTGGACGACTTCGAAAGGGCCTATGAATCGGCTAAGACATCACTTGATATCGATAAATTGATTGAGGGTTTGGAGATGATCGGTAAGGACCTTTATAATCTCCTACGAAAATATGGGGTTGAGGAGATTGAGGCAGAGGGAAAGACCTTTAATCCGGATCTTCATGAGGCCCTAATGCAGGAAGAACGCGAGGATGTCCCAGAGAATACGGTTGTTGCGGTTCTGCAGAAGGGATATAAACTTCACGATAAGGTTCTTCGCCCAGTTCGAGTGAAGGTGAGCAAATATCCATCTGACAAAGAGAATAATCAAGGGAAAAAACAGGAAGACCAATAAACAAGATATAAACAAGGAGGTGGAATTATGGCAAAGGCGATAGGAATAGATTTGGGGACTTCCAATTCAGCGGCAGCAGTTTATGAAGGAGGCCAGGCAAAGATTATTCCTTCAGCAGAAGGCACAACTGTTGGGGGTGGGAAGGCATTCCCTTCGGTAGTGGCCTTTACTAAGGACGGACAACTATTGGTAGGAGAGCCGGCCAGAAGGCAGGCGGCGATAAATCCAGAAGGGACGATTACCAGAGCAAAGCGGGCTATGGGCACCAATCATAAGTTTGTGGTGCATGGAAAGGAATATACACCTCAGCAGATATCCGCCTTTATCTTGCAGAAGATTAAAAGGGATGCTGAGGCCTATCTCGGAGAGCCAGTAAGTGAGGCGGTTATAACCGTACCGGCCTATTTTAATGATAATCAGAGGCAGGCAACAAAGGATGCAGGTGAGATTGCAGGGCTAAAGGTTTTGCGAATCATCAATGAGCCAACGGCAGCGTGTTTGGCGTTTGGTCTGGATAAATTGAATCAGTCACTTAAGATATTGGTCTTTGATTTGGGTGGCGGAACGTTGGATGTTACGATTATGGAGATGTCAAATGGTGTTTTTGAGGTGCTTTCTACCAGTGGAGATACCCAATTAGGTGGAACTGATATGGATCTTGTATTGGCCGAATATATTGTTGAAGAGTTTAAGAAAAAAGAAGGCATAGATCTTAAGCAGGATAAAATGGCTTGGCAGAGGATAGTGGAGGCAGCTGAAAAGGCAAAGATAGAACTTTCTTCTGTATTGGAGACGGATATTAACTTGCCATTTATTACTGCTGATGCCAATGGCCCTAAGCACCTGACTATGAATATCAATAGGGCCAAATTGGAAGAGTTGGTTCGGCCAATAGTCGAGAGGTGTAAGGGCCCGATTGAGCAGGCCTTAAAGGATGCAGGGCTTACGCCTCAACAGGTAGATAAGATTATAATGGTTGGAGGACCAACACGGATGCCTATTGTCCAGAAGACAGTTGAGGAGTATATCGGCAAGAGTATTGAACGGGGAATTGATCCAATGGAATGTGTGGCAATAGGGGCTGCAATTCAGGCGGCTGTGTTGAAGGGAGAGGTGAAGGATGTCTTGTTATTGGATGTAACACCCCTTTCCTTAGGTATAGAGACCTTAGGTGGGGTTTTCACTAAGATAATTGAAAGGAACACTACTATCCCTACGCGCAAGAGTCAAATATTTACCACTGCTGAGGATAATCAAAGCGCGGTGACAATACGGGTGTTGCAGGGAGAGAGGCCAATGGCCAATGATAACGTGGAGTTAGGGCGGTTTGATTTGGTTGGGATTCCGCCTGCACCCAGGGGTGTGCCCAAGATAGAGGTTACTTTTGATATAGACGCCGATGGGATATTACATGTTTCAGCCAAGGATTTGGCTACAGGGAAAGAGCAGGCAATAAAGATAACTGCTCCTAATAAACTTTCTCGCGAGGATATTGATCGAATGGTAAAAGAGGCTGAACAGTTTGCTGAGCAGGATAGGAAACGCAAGGAGGAAGCAGAATTACGCAATCAGGCCGATCAGTTGGTGTATACGACTGAGCGCGCGCTTAAGGATGTCGGGGATAAGATAGATGCACAGGAAAAGGCAAAGATAGAGGGGCATCTGTTAGAGTTAAAGAATGCTATAAAGGAAGGAAAGATAGAAGATATAAAACAGAAGATGGATACCCTTATACAGTCTTCCCATAAGTTGGCTGAAGAGATGTATAAAAAGGCCCAGGCTGAAGGTAACTCTGCCCAGCCAGGCTCTGAGGGGGCAGCTAATTCTGGGACAGAGACTTCGAACCAGGGTGGCTCCTCTTCCTCGAATTCCGGTGGAGGCGATGATGTGATTGATGCGGAGTTTAAGGAGGAATAATCTAATAAAAAACGCAGGACAGGGGTGGGGCGGATGCCCCATCCTTTGTTTTGCTTTGATTGAGGCAATATTAACTAACGGAGGAATATGTCAGGAGAGAAGGATTATTACAAGATATTAGGGGTGTCTCGGAATGCCAGTCAGGAAGAGATAAAACAGGCCTATAGAAAGTTGGCCTTAAAATGGCATCCGGATCGTAATCCGGATAATCGTAAGGAAGCGGAGGAAAAGTTTAAGGAGATATCAGAGGCCTACGAAGTGTTAAGCGATCCGGAAAAGAGGAAGATATATGATGCTTATGGATATGATGCTGCTCGTCAGTCTTTTGGCTCGGGTGGATTTCAGTGGTCTAATTTTACCCATTTTGAGGACCTTCAGGATATCTTTAATGGTTTTGGAATAGATGATATCCTAAGGGGTTTTGGTTTTGGTGATGTATTTGACTATCGAAGAGGAGGACGGTCTTCTCGTCCGCGTAGGGGTAGAGACCAAGAAGTGCAGGTGACTATTTCCTTGGAGGATGCATATAAGGGGATTGAGAAGACTATAAATGTGCAGAGGTATGAGACCTGTTCAGTTTGTAATGGTAGTGGCGCTGCCCCTGGAAGTGCACCTATTGTTTGTCCCCAATGTGGGGGGAAGGGAGTAATAACCCGTTCGGCTGGATTTTTTGCTATGCAGACTACATGCCCCCGTTGCGGTGGAGTTGGGCAGGTGATTAATAAGCCTTGTCCCAATTGTTCTGGGGCAGGGTATGCTCCAGTTACTCGCAGGATTAAGGTAAAAATCCCAGCAGGTATAGAGGATGGAACTCACTTACGTTTAGCAGGTGAGGGAGAACAAGTCAAAGGTGGACGCCCGGGGAACCTGTATGTGTTGGTGAGGATAGCGCCGCATCCTATATTCGAGCGGCGGGACAAGGATATATATGTTAAGCAGAAGATATCTATGTATCAGGCAGCATTGGGGTGTGAGGTAGAGGTGCCAACCCTGTCGGGGAAGGCGAAAGTAAAGGTCCCTCCCGGAACTCAACCGGGAGCAAAGTTGCGCTTAAAAGGTAAAGGGATGCCTAATGTCAGAGGTGGGAGCCCGGGAGATCAATATGTAGAGATTGTGGTTGAGATACCCAAATCGCTTTCTTCTAAAGAAAAGGAATTATTACGTGAGATCGCTAAAATTAGGGGTGAAGATATCCTGGAGAAAAGCAAGTTTTGGGGATTTTAGAAAATTTTGATTGGAGTTGGAATAGGAGGTGATGGTAGAGATGCCGACATATGAATATGAATGTAGTGCGTGCAATTATAAGTTTGAAGAATTTCAGCCTATAACGGCAGAGCCTTTGAAAAAGTGCCCTAAATGTGGTAAAAATAGTCTTCATAGAGTAATTGGAGTAGGTACGGGGATTATTTTTAAGGGTTCGGGTTTTTACGAGACAGATTATAAGCGTAAGAGCCAATCGAATAATAAGTCCGAATCCAAGGGAGATTCAGTTAAAAAAGAATCAACAGGACAAAAGAATGAGGTTTCTTCCTCCGAATCAGGGCAATAGACGCCGAAGAATAGCAGGACTGTTAACTGCTATTTATTTGTTGCTTATCTTTGTTCTCTCTTCCATCCCTGGTAATAGGCTTTCTATCCCTTCAGGGATGGATTATTTGGCCCATATACTTGAATTTGCTATATTGGCTTTTTTATCTGCCTATGCGGTTTTTGTTCGATATGAGGCATTTTATCCTTATGCAGTTTTGTGTTTTTCCGTTGCAGTTGGTATTGTAAACGAAATCTATCAGGTGGTTATCCCTCTACGGGAACCATCGGTTATGGATGTGATGTCAGATGGAATAGGTGCTTTTATGGGGATATGGATCTTTGCTATGTTATTTGAAAGGGAGTGGATAGATGGGATTAGAAATAAAGTCTTTTAGGGCGTTGTGCTACAATCCAGAACGCTTTGGGATCGACTGGTCAGATTTGACTTGTCCTCCATATGATGTGATTGATTCTGATGAAAGGGAGGATTTGCTGGCGAGTTCTCCCTATAGTTTTGTAAATCTTACTTTGAGTTCCCCGTTAGAACAAACAATTGGGGGAGATAGGAATTATACCAAGGTAAAAAGTCTATTGGATACTTGGATTGAAACCGGCGTCTTAGTCTGGGACGATAGTGAAAAGGTATATATTTATCGACAGAATTATCTCTATAATGGGCAAGAAAAGACGAGATATGGGTTTATAGCATTGTTGCGTTTACCCGAGGAGAATGGGTGGGTCCTTCCACATGAAAAAACTCATCCTGGCCCTAAGGAGGATAGGTTTGACCTTCTCAGCCATACGCAAGCAATTCTTGAACCTATCTTTTTTCTGCTCCCGGATTCTGAGGGAGAGATTTTGAGTATATTGCGTACAGGATTTGAATCTTCCCAGAAGAGATTTTATGCCAAAGATAAGAGTGGTGAGCACGTTGTGACAGGGGTTTCTGATGGGAGATGGATTGATGAGTTAAAAAATATGGTTTATGCCCGAAGGGCATTAATTGCTGACGGCCACCATCGATATGAGGTTGCTCTTGCCTACAGGGATTTTCGTAGATCCCAACCTGATTATGACCCGCAGGCATGGTATAACTATATGATGGTCTATTTCTCCCCTATGACAGAAGAAAATATCACTATTCTTCCCATTCATCGCAGGGTCAAAGGATTCTCTATACGTTCGGAAGAAGAACTTATGGAGAATCTTGGCTCTTTATTTTCAGCACAAACCGCAGGTTGGGAAGACCTTATTGCACTGAGTTTAGGAAAGGATTCTGAATATACCTATGGGCTGACAACTGATTTTGGTTTATTCAAAATCAGTCTTAATTCTGGAGTGGATCCAGTCGAGGTCTTATCAGACCTTGGCGATTTTTCCCCCGAATACAGGAGACTTCATGTTGTTGTTCTCCATCAAATACTTATGCCCCTTTTGAGGATAGAACAAGGTGAGGGATATATCGTATATGAAAAGGATATATCTAAATTGAAAAACTTGACTACTGGTGAAGCAGGATTTGTTCTGCGGCCAACCTCATTGGAAAGAGTTTATTCGGTTGCTCTGCGAGGAGAGAGGATGCCGCAGAAGTCTACTTTCTTCTATCCGAAGATAAGAAGTGGGTTTGTTATCTTCTATGGTGGGAGATACGGTGAGGTTCAATCCAGTACTGGCAATTGTTAATTCTCAGGTGGTTTGAATTTGTTTTTGACATAAAAGTAATGCTAACTGGAGTAATTCGATTGACTTATGGATTACTACACACTTATCGGTAAATGATTATGCGGGGGAAATTCTTAAGGTGTCTGTTAATTCTTTCTCTAATTTTATCTTCTCTGCCTATCCCTTCGGGCTGGTCATTTGGTGAAAGCCGTAATCTTTCGTTGTTTAGTATTGGGGTAGAAAAAAGGGGCCTGAACTATAGATTATGGGCCTCCCTTGATTATCTGAATGCAGTAGGTCCTATTGAGAGCCTTTATAAGGATTTAGATTTTTTCCTTAGGATGCCTCCGAACCTGTTGTGGGTGAATCTCACCCCAGGTTATCCCCCCAGCTCTCCAGAACTTTTAGGAACGCATATACAGAGGGTTTTTTTGTTTTCTGATCTTGCATTTAAAGCGGATATGGAAAGAGTTTTCTTGAGTGAATTAGTAAACTGGGACCTGCCAAAAGATTTCTCAGATTTCCCTTTGTTCTGGATAGAGCCTGCTGGGATTAGAATGGGACAAGATGGAGATAGAGCATTTTTGCTTTCGATGAAATTAAGAGTTAGATTCAAGGGAGATCGCAAGTATAAGGCCTTTTATTCAGAAGTAGCGCAGAGATTGGAAGAGATCATAAATAAGTCTCAGACATACATTGAGTTGCGCCGTGTTCTTGGGCTTTATGTGATAGCCTCTTATCTAAAAAGAGAGTT
>JAMOOT010000132.1 GCA_027065215.1 Candidatus Omnitrophota bacterium
CAATTTATCCATATAGACCTCCTACATACCATTCCAATCTCCCACACAATTCTATCATCTGAAGAACACTTCCATCTACAAAGAGTTTCAAATAAATCTCTGCAACTAAGCAAATTTGGAAAATATCCTCTTAGCCAAATATCGTTAATTATGAGAAATCACATCCACCAAACTTATCTTTCTTTTGCAAGGAAATCTCTTTCTGTAAAGAAAGCAAAATTTGATGTCGCCTCTCTTTCGCCTCTAAAGGCACATCATCGCCCATCATACTTGCCTTGGTAAACGGACGGGGAGAATATTTGAATATGTAAGCACAGTCAAATCCTATACTCTTTACTGCCTCAACCGTTTTCTGAAAATCCTCTTCTGTTTCAGTAGGAAATCCTACAATCAAATCAGTACTAATCTTCCCCCCTGAAACAATCTGTCTGTAAGAGTCAACTTTCCTTCTATAGTCCTCAAAGGTATAGCCCCTATTCATCAATTTCAAGATCCTATCTGATCCGGATTGAAGGGGTAGATGCAGGTATTTTTCAATATTAGGATACCGTGCCATAACTTCAAACAACCGATCAGTCGCATCCTTAGGATGAGAGGTAGCAAATGAAAGGGATTTCACACCTTCTACCATAGCCACCTTTTCAAGCAAATCGGGGAAATCTACCCCTCCCTGATAAGAATTTACATTCTGGCCTAACAGAGTAAACTTGCTAACCCCTTGTGCCACTAATTTCTTGACCTCGCTTACAACCTCCTGCCAAGGCCTACTCCTTTCCCGTCCTCTTACATAAGGGACAATACAATAAGAACAAAAGTTATTGCACCCTTCCATCACTATCACAAAGGCAGATTCTCCCTCTACAAACCAATTCCCCTTGCGGTAAAAATCCTCCTCTCGAGAAGGGGATCCAACCAAAACAATTCGCCTATCAGGGGAAAAAAACGCATTTCGGATTGCCAGTGGCAACCGATAAAGATCATTCGGCCCACAAACTATATTTAAGTATCCCGCCTTCTCAAAGGCCCTTTCCTTCCATTCCTCTGCCATACACCCAACCAATGCTATTACTCTTGGCCGGCCAATCCGTTCCTTTCTTTTTCCTATACCGCCCAATATACTAAACACCCGATCCTCAGCGTGCTTTCTGACAGCACAGGTATTAAATATAACTACGTCTGCATCTTGTTCTCTATCTGTGAGGGAAAACCCTTCTTGCAAGAGCAAACCCTTTAACAGTTGGCTATCCCTGACATTCATCTGACAGCCGAAGGTGCGCAGGTAGACCTTGCTCCCTCTTTCACCTTCTGAACGGCCAACCCTTTCAAGCAAATCTTTGTAAATCTTTGAGGTCTCCATAGGGATAAATATACCATAGTTAACCCACTTTCTCCCACTTTTTCGAAGATCATTATGCTCAATATTTCCGTAACTCTCGTATTAAAAAAGAGGGATTAAAAATTAGCATCGAATTTTTGATTTCCAGAGGAACTTTTATCTTTCCAGTAAAACCTTACTTGCTGGAATTCGTAGGGGAATTTAAGTTATGAATCAAAGGATCATATCTCTCCAATAGTAATCCTTGTGCCAGATAAAACTCAAATACACTGGTGTTGTAATCTGCTATTGCGGAATAATAGAGGTAGTCTGCCTTCCTCTTTTCTGCCTCAGCATCTAAGACGTTGTTAATCACTCCCTTACCAAGTTCATACTTTAATCTTTCCAGTCTCAGCGTCTCTTCTGCCTCTTCTTTTGATACCTTGGCTAATTTTAGTCTTTTCTTGGAGGAGATAATATCAGCAATGGATTTCTTTATCTCTTTATAGACTCCCAACAGAACTTTCATAGCCTTTGCTTCCATTGCCTCATATATCCCCATTGCCTCTAAGACAGTCCCTTTCCTTATCCCGCCATCAAATATCGGAAAATTTACCTTCACCCCTATCCAAGAATCGTCTTCCCATCGATCGTGATCAGAGAATCTCGAATCATCTGAGACCCCAGAAAACTCCCCTACACCAGCAAAAAGGCTAAGTCGGGGCCAATAGGCCCGTTTTGAGGCCTTTAACCCAAATTGAGAGGCCTTAATAAGGTTTCTACAGGCAGATAAATCTTCTCGATGTTTCAAGGCCTTTTCAAGGGCATCGGAAAAGGACAAATTATCCAAGTCCGTTTTTAACAATTGGATCTCTTCCTCCAACTTAAGGTCGCCTTTATAACCCATCTCCTGAG
>JAMOOT010000133.1 GCA_027065215.1 Candidatus Omnitrophota bacterium
TAGCCTTTTGTTGTATTTAATTGTTTATTCTATTGTTTTCTTTTGAAACGATACGTTGATAAAACATGATTACATTACATAATACCTTTAGATAGTAATATGGTAAAATGAAAGGGAGATGCATGGAATAGATCTTACTCCTTGTACCAGATTGATTATGGACTATACATTGTGAGTTCGGATGGTGGACGGGAAATTTAATGCCTACGTGCCAAATATAGTTTTTCAAAGCACCTCTGATCCACAAACGATGGCAATTAGTATTGATAGGCAAAATTTTGCTCATCGGTTTATCAAAGATCAAAGATACCTATTATCATAGAATAAAGCGAGACAGGTTTCCTGAAGGTTGGTCGGTGTATATATAAGAAAGGAGGCAAGATATATGGTTAAGTACGAATGTAGGGTCTGTGGATATATGTATGATCCAGAGAAGGGAGATCCAGATACCGGGATTAAAGCAGGAACATCGTTTGAAGGCTTACCAAAAGATTGGGTTTGTCCAATATGTGGAGTAGATAAAGAAAACTTTGAGAGGGTGGAATGAGATGGAAACAATAAGAGAATTAAAACCGGGAATTTATTCAGTAGGAGCAATTGATTGGGATAGAAGATTGTTTGATGAACTCATACCCCTACCGGATGGGACGAGTTATAACGCCTATCTGGTTAAGGGTAAGGAGAAAACTGCTTTGATAGATACAGTGGATCCCAAGATGGCAGATGTGTTAATAGATAATCTCAAGCAACTTGGGGTTAAAAGTATAGATTATGTTATTGCCAATCATGCTGAACAAGATCACTCAGGGGCATTACCCCAGATTCTCGAACTTTATCCCAAGGCCAAGGTTGTTTGCACTGCAAAATGTAGGTCTTTGCTTATGGATTTACTCTTTATTCCAGAGGATAGGATAGTGCCTGTAGGTGAAGAGGAGAAATTGTCGTTAGGGGGTAAGACATTAATGTTTATTCATGCCCCGTGGGTACATTGGCCGGAGACAATGGTGACTTATCTTATGGAAGATAGGATTTTGTTCAGCTGCGATCTCTTTGGTTCGCACCTTGCAACCAGTGCTCTTTTTGTAACAGATGAACGAATAGTGTATGAGGCGGCCAAACGATACTACGCGGAGATAATGATGCCTTTTAGGGTGGTGATTAGGGGTAATTTGGAGAAGATAGGAAATTTAGATATATCTATAATAGCCCCAAGTCATGGCCCGGCCTATGATAACCCAGATTTCATCCTTAGTGCGTATAAGGACTGGGTCTCTGATGAGGTTAAAAATGAAGTGGTTATCCCGTATGTTTCAATGCATGGAAGTACCAAAAAGATGGTAGATTACCTTGTTAAGGGCCTAATTGGGAGGGGGATGTCTGTGAGACAATTCAATTTGTCTGAGATCGATCTTGGAAAATTATCTATGGCCTTGGTAGATGCGGCTACAATTGTGATTGGTTCGCCTACGGTTTTGGTTGGCCCTCATCCAAATGTTGTCTCTGTGGCATATCTGGTTAATGCCTTAAGGCCAAAATTGAGATTTGCCTCAGTGATTGGTTCTTATAGTTGGGGAGGTAAGATGGTAGATCAACTCACGACAATGATCTCTGGATTGAAGGTAAATATCCTTAGCCCTGTTGTTATAAAAGGATTCCCTAAGGAGAAGGATTTTATGGAATTGGAACGGTTGGCAGATGAGATTTTTAATAGGCATAAGGAATTAGGTATTATTGAGAAAGGAGGGATGAGATGAAGGTTGCGATTGCTTCTGATGATAAGAAGACCATATCGGCGCACTTTGGAAGGACGAGCGGGTTTGTGATATTTGAGGTGGAGGGTAAAGAGGTGAAGGGAGAGGAATATCGCCCAAATACGGTTACTGGGCATGCAATGGGATCGAAAGGCCCTGGGCATAACTTTGATCGGCATGGGTTGATCATTGAATTGTTGAAGGATTGTGATGTGGTGATTTCTCATGGGATGGGAATGAGGATTAGGGAGGATCTGGAAGGCGCTGGGATTAAGGTGATAATTACTGATGAGACAGATCTCAGGAGGGCATTGGATCTGTACTTAGAGGGTAAGTTAATAGACCGTCCTGAGAAGGGGTGTGTTCATCCTCACGGGCAGTGATATAAGTTTGGATGTTTGTATCTGTTTGGTTGGGTTTGGATTGGGGCTTTGGTGGGGTTGGTTGGTGATATGGGGATAAGGGAATGT
>JAMOOT010000134.1 GCA_027065215.1 Candidatus Omnitrophota bacterium
TCATATCTTTCCCCCTCCCACAACATAATCCAACTTAGCCTTAGCCACCACAAAGTCATAAAGACTATTAATAAAGTTCACCCGAGCAGTAGAGAGGGCAACACGGGCATCCAATAAGTCAAGATGGCTGGCCTGCCCCTGCGCATACCTCTCTTTCACTATCCGATATGCCTCCTCTGCCCGCTTTACATTCTCTTTCTGGGCCTCCACATTCTTCTTTGCTGCCCGCAAATCCAAAATCGCATTCTCCACCTCTACCTTCACCGAATCCCTCAATTTCTTTCTCAATATACTTACCTGTCTTTTCTTGGCCTTTGCCTCCTTTACCCTCGCATAAGTAAGAAACCCATCAAATAAAGGCATACTCACCGAAACAGTGGCCACCCAATAATCATCGTATTCATCCCTGCTCCAACTAAAGGCTTCTTTTTGATTGGCACAATCAGTAAAATTAAAACTGACCTGAGGCAGAAATCCTGCAAAAGCGGCCCTCACCTGGGCCCTTGCAGCCTCCTCTTGCAGAGCCAATTGCTTCAACACAGGCCTTTTTCCCACTGCACGATCTATCATTTTCTTCAAATCAATGTCTTCTGGCATATAACTAAACTCCCCTTTCACATCTATTTTTTGTTCCGGATCAAGACCTAATAGAAGTTTCAGTAAGTTAAACGATGTCTCCAGAAAATTCCTTGCCTTTATTAGTTGGGTCTCCAGATTAGAGACCTCTACTTCACTTCTTAGGACATCATAATAGGCCGCTTCTCCTGCCTTATACCGTTTTTGGGTAATAGAAAGACTCTCTTTTGCCAACTCTAAGGTTTCTTCCCTGATCTTTACCAATTCCTTGGCCAACAGTACAGTGTAAAAGGACTGCTTTACACTGTAGACAATCTTGTTCTCGTTTTCTTTTTTATCTTCCTTGCTGGCCTTCAATGCCTTCTTGGCCGAGATTATGGTATTTGCTACCCTACCACCCGAGAAAAGGATCTGGCTGACCGAGATGCTATACCCCCGATTAGTCTCAAAGGTCATAAACGGATGATCCTCATAGTGGGTCCAACTGGCACCCACCGTCACATAAGGCAGGGCCTGGGACCAGGCCTGCTTAAGACGGGCAGAGGCCGCCTTCACCTCCTGCTCCTTGGACAAAAGGTCGTAATTATTTGCCAGCGCCATCTTAATAGCCTCTTCCTCAGTTAGCACCACAACCTTATCGGTGTCAGCAAATAAAGAAAAGGGAGACATAAATAGCCAGACAAGAGACAAAAATACAGGCACAATCGCCAACTTAATTGCGCATATTTTTCCCATATACCACCTCACAGCGCCCCAGCGAAAATACTTTATTCTTCGGTTTCGCAGACAAATGCCACCTCCATACCACCCAAAAGCAAAGATTTACCACCATTACTTATCATATCTCCGTCGTTGCTCCTCATCCTTAACGATCCCGGTAAAGAAGACCCTCACCACTATCGGAGCCATATCAACCAACCGATACCTTCTCCCCTCTATCTGCCACATATAAATTACACCATTGAGGAGCCCCATATATACACTTATCAAATCGTCTAAGTCTATATCCTTGATTATGCCTTGTTCCATTCCCAACTTAAAGGCCTCTTTTATCTTATCCACATTCCTGTAGTAGTATTCAAAATATCTCTGCACCACTTTCTTGCGGAAATTACTCTGTTCGTGTAAAAGGATACCTATAAAATTACTGTTCTTTTCAAAAAAGGCCAAATAAGTCCTGATCGCACTCTCTATCTTCCCTAAAACACTATTCCTCTTCCTAACTTCTTGCAAAATCTCATCCCGCATTTTGTTAAGCCCTCTATCCACCACCGAAAGGAAAAGATCCCTCTTGCTCCCAAAATAACGATAGATAGTCCCCTTCCCCAATCTTGCCCTTTTGGCTATCCGATCGGTATTGGCATTAGCAAAACCTTCCTTGGAGAAGATATGGGCAGCAGCCTCTAATATCTGCCTTTTCCTCCTCTCAACCAATGAATCTATTACTTCTGCCATTACGTTCACCTCACCTTACATCCAATCTAACGGACTGACCAGTCAGTCTATGAAAGGATAAACCAAATACTTCCATTTGTCAAGATATATAAATCAAATTCTTAAGAATAGGAAAAACATCGCTGCTTCAGTTTACCTAAAATTTCAACACCGACCCCTTAATATCCCAAGGGCCAAAAT
>JAMOOT010000135.1 GCA_027065215.1 Candidatus Omnitrophota bacterium
ATCTTCATACCAGCTATTACTCTTATTATCCCACCAACCTGGCATCCTTACAGTGTTTGCTTTTCCATAAGGTTTCCAGCCAGGAAATAACTTTAAATCACCAGCTTGATAGGCATTTCGAATTCTGCCATCAGTAAAAAATCTATCGTGATCTATAGCATAGCTAATAGCATCTCCTATAAGCTTGGCTCGTTTTAGGTTATCATTTTTATTTTTACATGCAAGAAATGCTAATAAAGCTAAGGCATTATCATAGACAAAGGCAGTATTTTTTAATATTGGTTTATCAGTAGGTAAAAGTTTATAGCTTAAAAGAAATCTCGGCTCATCTAATCTGCTTTTTTGATAGCGTATATCATCTAAGTAAAAAGTGATAGCTCTGTTGTTATTATTAGGAGCATTTGTTACCCAGCCAAATCCACCAATCACATAACTTAAATCTAAACCTGTTAAGTCAAGACTATATTGTTTCCATTCCTTAGTTAATGTAATGTAGCCAGTAGATTTCTTAGGTGAAGAATCTGGATAAGGAGCAATCGGTTCTCCTGTAAATGGGTTTCTTCCTATACCAAAAGCGAAAAATTCTACTCTTTCTCCCCCATTTTTTCCCCTTGCCCAAAAGGTAAGTTTCTTAGCTCCAGTTAGATTAAAACCAGCATCCGGATATGTTCCCCAATTGAGCTTAGGTGCAACTTCTCTTCCTTCAAGAACTCCGTTCATAAAATACCACCCTCCCCAATCATCTTCTGTGCCAGTGAATTGATTTTCAATACATGTATCTCCTCTTAATGGACTTTCTTTTGAGGCAACATTTATGGTAGCTTTAACCCCTAATCTTCCTAACATAACAAAGTGATTTCCTGCTGCTGAAAGATCAGTATAAACATCAAATGTTGTATGATATTCATCCATAACTTCTTTTAAGAACTGAAGGGCTAACTCTACGGATCGGTTTTTATAGAATTTAAAATCTTGCGATTCTGTAGAGAGCCCAAAGTTAGGAGTAATTATTGAGCTAAACAATATCACTAAGCATATAAGTATTTTTATTTTAGTTAAAATTTGCAATTTTTCTAAGTATAAATATTGCATCATCAAGTCCTATCCTCCCATCTCCTGTAGGTTCTGCATCAAGATGTATGTCCTGAGTTACTGACAAACCTGCTGTTAGTTTAAGAGCTATAATGGCATCTGTAAGGTCAAGTTTACCATCCGCATTTAAATCTCCCTTAATAACACTTGATTTTATAGTGATAATTATTGGATTAGATTTCTTTGATGCACCTTTATCATCAAAAACCGTTACAGTAGCATTATATACTCCAGCCTTAGGATAGGTATGTATTACAGTGCCAGTGCTTGTTTCTTTATCAAATGTGCCATCTCCATCAAAGTCCCACTTGTAAGAAGTGATGCTTCCATCTGGGTCATGTGCTTGGCAGGTAAATGTTACCTCAAGTGGCTTATCCCCTTGTTTTGGATTTGCATTAAACGAGTCTATAACTGGTGCTTGATTAATTAAGGTCTGCTCCTTTACACTTCCTGTATGCCTTGCATCATGACGAAACATAGGCCAGGGAGATTTTGCAAGCCCTTTTGAATCAGAATATATGGCATATAGATAGTGATCTTCAGAACCAACATATATTGTCCCATCTTTTCCTATTGTTGGGGAAGACCAAATCCATCTTTCAGTTTTAAACCTCCACTTTAGTGTTCCATCTGGATTTATGGCATAGAGGTAGTAATCTTCAGATCCAACATATATCGTCCCATCTTC
Source organism: Candidatus Omnitrophota bacterium (assembly GCA_027065215.1). GTDB lineage: Bacteria > Omnitrophota > Gorgyraeia > S143-82 > S143-82 > S143-82. The sequence continues at coordinate 1,781 of JAMOOT010000135.1, forward strand.
CCCTATCGCTGGGGAAGAGTCAATCCAGTCTTCTGTTTCAAAGATCCACTTTAGTGTTCCATCTGGATTTATGGCATAAAGACAATCATCCCCAGACCCAACATATATTGTCCCATCACACCCTATCGCTGGGGAAGAGTTAATTTCATCTTCTGTTTCAAAGATCCACTTTAGTGTTCCATCCGGATTTATGGCATAAAGACAATCATCTTCAGACCCAACATATATTGTCCCATCACACCCTATCGCTGGGGAAGAATGAATTGCGTCTTCTATCCTAAACCTCCACTTTAGTGTTCCATCTGGATTTATGGCATAGAGGTAATAATCATCAGACCCAACATATATCGTCCCATCTTTCCCTATCGCTGGGGAAGACCACATTAACTTCTCTATCCTAAACTTCCATT
>JAMOOT010000136.1 GCA_027065215.1 Candidatus Omnitrophota bacterium
AGTGTGAATGATTACAGGATGGATTACAGGTATCCTTTTTGTGTGAGGGATGGAGTTGTGTATTTTGCGGACTACAAATGGGAGAGGTTAATGAAGATAGATGGTGGGAAGATATATCCCATAATATGTAATTTGGATCCCAATGTGAAGTATGAGAGTTTAAGAGAACTGGGATGGTTTAATAATCCATATAGAGCTTTTGCAAATGAAATAGGAGGAATCTATTTATCATCAGAAGGGTATGATTTACATCCGTTTGTGGTTGATGGTAATGGTAATATTTTTATGTTTTACGACCTTTGTTTTTATTTTGTAAGTACAGATGGTTTTGTTAAGTTGCTTACACGTGTAGGTAATAATGGTCCATGTCCAGATTTAGAACCTTTTGAAACATTGAGAGAGTTGTTTGATGGTAAACGATTAAATGAAATAATAGGTAATTGTAGGGTAGAGGATTTAGACCTTGATATAGATGAGATGGACAATTTGTATGCTTTAGTTAGTTATAGAAGGGGTCCTGATACTGTCGTAAATCCAGAAAAAAGAGTAGCCCTTATGAGGATAAATGATCCCATGGGAGATGGTAGGATTAACTTTGTATTTGACTGTAAGGTTGGAGAGGACAGTGGTGATGGAGGGGGTGTTTGGGATGCGAGAATAAATCCAGTAGAATATCCTACATCATATTCTGACACTTCCTGGCCCACCATGAGGGTAGATGGAAGGGGGAATGTGTATATATTATGTCATCATGATGTGGATGGGTATGACTGTGAGTTTATAAGGAAGATAGATGGGAAGGGTATAATAGATACTGTAGTTGGGAAGTATGGTAAGCCTGAGGATTGGTTGCAGAGTAAGGGTGTGGCAGTTGAAGGGGATTATGCGAACAGTGTTGCTTTTGGTTTTTCGGGTTTATCAGAGAGGATATTGACTTTTGATGTTGATTGGGAAGGGAATATATACATATTGACGAAGTATTTATTGAGAGATCACAATGGAGATAGATATGATTATGGGTATAGGGTTTTAAAGGTGGATGTTAGTGGGAGGATTGAGGTTTTAATTTCAGCAAGTAATGACAGTTCAATTGGATTATGTGACTATGAACCCAATTTAATATTGCCTTCAATGTGTGATTGGAGGCATTTTTTTGTGGATCTTAATGACCCGGCATTTACCAATATATCAGTTGACAGGGACAGTGGTTATTTGTATATAAATGGTATGAATTCACCTTTGGTATATTGTCACAGTTGTAGTACATCTCATTGGGGGAATTTATATGTTTACAGGGGTAGAGGTTATTATGTGAGTAAGGATAGCAGGTACAGGTATGATGAGAGTAGCGGGATATTTAAGGACACCTATACTGGAGAGGAGGTTAAGTTTAATGATAGGGGAGATATGGAGTATTACAGGGACAGGAATGGGAATGAGTGGAGGTGTGAATATGATGGAGATGGTAGATTGGTTGGGGTTATAGATCCTTTTGGGAATGAGACGAGGATAGAGTACGATGCAGATGGTGTGCTTGAAAGGGTGGTTGATCCGCAGGGTAGGGAGACTGTATTTGATATAGATGGGAATGGGGATTTGAGGAGGATAGAGGGACCTGATGGGAGTGATGTCAGTTTTGAGTATGATGATAAGCACAGGATGATAAGGAAGGTTATGCCGGATGGATCTGAGTTTAAGTATGAGTTTGACGATGGAGGTTGGTATGTAAAGAGTGTGGAGTCGCCCACGGGGGAGGTGAGGAGTTATTTACCTGTGTATGGTTTAAGGAGTATAGATGTGGATAATAACAGTTATGATGAGGATAATATGGCGCCTGTGGTAGGTGGAGATGAGATGGTGAGTGTGAAGGTGGATGGTATGGGTGAGGAGTGGAAGTATGGGTTTGATGTAAGTGGGAGGTTGAGTTTTGAAGAGGATCCCACGGGAGTTAAGAGGAGTTATGAGAGGGATGGGGATGGGAGGATAAGGAAAGAGGTACTTCCCACAGGGGAGATTAAAGAGTATATATATAACAGGAGTGGACTATTGGTGGAAGAGGATAGCAGTGAGTTGGGTGTTTTAAAGAGGTATTATTATAAGAACAGGGCGCCCTATCCCTATATGGAAGAGGTAAATGGTGTAAGGAAGAGGTATTATTATGATAGTAGGTGGA
>JAMOOT010000137.1 GCA_027065215.1 Candidatus Omnitrophota bacterium
ATCTCCTCCAACTTTTCTTTCGTTTTCCCCGAATAAGAATCTTTAAACACATCCCAGAGGATATTGACGCACTGCGTATCAATGAGATCCCTCAATACCCGATCAACCATCTGAGAGGTATTTATTACCTGCATTGCACCCAAATACAACCTAACCGCATCCCCCCATTCTTCCTTAGTAAAAGATTCTCCTCTCCTTATTTTCTCCCACAATTCATCGTACAGTTTCTCGTAAGGTTTTTCGGCAAGGGTATCAAGTGATTTCTCTATGCCTTGCAACCTTTTGGTATCCATTCTTGATTTTATTCTACTTATATTCCTTCTCTCCATCTCATCCAGCATCCGTAACATGTTTTTGATGTCTTTCCCTCTATAACTATTCTTCCTAACGAGGTCTTCTATCAACCTCTTATCGATATAAACATTAGCCTCCCCTTCTTTTGCACCACTAATCCATTTCCCTCTATTGATACGGGCAAGCAACTGCTCAGCACCGACCTTCTCCTTTCCCCCTCCCAGATAAGCGACTAAATCCACATCCGCTTCCGAATCCTCTCCTGCGGTAATACCTCTTTCACCCAATTCATTCACAACCAAAACCCTGGTAGAGGTCTCGTTGGTGCCCAACTTTGCTGCCTCAGAAACTAATTCCTCTGGATTATCAGATAAGTCCTTGACTCTACCCTCACCTAACTGCGTCTGTAATTTGCTCACCACCTCCCTCCGAACAACTGGATCAGGTATCACCACATAAACCGCTTTGTTTTCATTGCCATTTACTCTTTTTAGGATATCACCAATCAACCCATCAACTACTTCATTTTCATCCGTTACTTGCCAAGAAACCTTTGTCTGCTTCCCTCCGGGCATAAAGATACAACCACCACTGGTCGGTATGATAATAGGTATTCCCACTGTCTCCACTCCCTTGCCAGTAAGCATTCTAAGCACCGGTTCTATATCCGACAAAGTTCCGGATAAGAACGTCACATCTCCCTTTCCAAGACGAGCCAGACCCAACAACTCCATAGGAGTGGTTTGCTCTATCGTTCTTCCACCGGCCCTTGTATTTTTAAGGGCCTGGTCTGGATCAAAACCCTCATTTCCTAATATAGACTCAATCTTGTCTATCCTCTCCTTTCCAACACCAATGCTTTCAAGTGACTTAACTAATTTTGAGTTTTTATATATCTCTCGCGCCACCAGCACCTTTGCTGCTACATAAAATGGATCTTTATTGACCATATTGGGATGAAATTCTCCATTACTGTAAGGGATAAACTTCTGATGTTCTTTGCTCCACCACAGATTATCAGTATAGGTCATCTTTCTTCCACCGATCTCTGTATTTTGCACTTCAAATAAGACCCTTGCAGTAGAGTTTATTGCCTGCCAATTGATTTCCTCACCACTTTTCCCCTTTTCTTGCAAGAATTTATCCAACTCACTCCCTTCTCTTATCTGAATCACTCCATTCTTTACCTCAAATTGATCTTTAAATTTGTCCCAACTTTTAATGTCTTTCTGATCAACAAACTCTTTCATCAATCCAATAACCTTTTCCACATCAGGAATAAATTTATCTATTTTCTGGCCACCATCACCAATTATAGCGGGAACATTCTCACGTAGTATATTCTCCTCATCAATTATAGTTCGGCGAACTATTCCACTCTTAGAAAGGGCAAAGAGAAACGGCCTATACATCCCAAACTGCTTTAACCTGTTCACCGCATGCATCTTCGTTGTGTAGGTAGAGACCAGTAGTGTATCGGGTGAATCAACCATTACCCTCCACAATGCCTCAGGCGAAGCACGGTTTATGTCTATCACCTCCACTCCCGGTATACCCTTATACCTCTCCGCCTCCACTCTATCCGAAACCAAGACCTGAACCTTTACCCCTTTCTGCCGAAGGGCCCTCTGAATCACAGGGTCCCCAAGGAAATTATCAACCAACGAATTATTAGCCAGCCACAACTCAGCCCTGCCCTCTCCTTTTAGAATCAAACTCAAGGTCATCAATGCAGTAGCATAAGTCTTACCACCTCCCATTGTAGCCTCTATGTTCGCCCGTCTGGAAACCCAATCAAATATTAGAGGCTTCTGGACCTCACGAGGAACAAACGACTCACCTCTCACGTCTTTATAGACCTTAGAAAATTCATCCAAT
>JAMOOT010000138.1 GCA_027065215.1 Candidatus Omnitrophota bacterium
ATGGAGAACGTGAAGAATGCCCTTATAATGGCTGACGTAGGAAACGTAATTATGGCCCCTGACATTATGGACCCAATATACGACGTAGTCTACACCGATGAAAAGATAAGCGAGGTCTATGACCGACTTATGAGATACGAATTTCTACCTGTCTTGAATCGAGAAGACAAAGTGGTCGGGATACTTGACTATCGACAGGTCAAAAAATATCTCTCTTCTCGATTGGTAGAGTTAAGCAAGAAGGCCTTTAATTAAACGATCATAATGCACCACCGGAAGGTATTTCGCAACGCAGGCTTCATTGGTCTTGCGACATTGATCTCCCGTATTCTGGGATTCCTTCGCGATATCCTGATCGCTGCCCTACTTGGAACAGGTCCGGTTGCCCAGGCATTCTTTGTCGCATTCCGCATACCAAACTTATTTCGGGATATAATCGCAGAGGGCGCGGCAAACTCGGCCATAATACCTGTGTTAGCGGAATATAAGAATCAAAGATCTTCTGAATATCGCAATCTGATAAAGGCCATCCAATTCAATATTCTCGTTATCTTGCTAAGTCTATCCCTTACTGGCTCATGCCTAAGCCCAGTTTTAGTATCTATCATTGCACCGGGATTTTTATCTGATCCATCCCTCTATCAACTTACTGTGCACCTTTTGCGATGGATATTTCCATTTATCTTTTTTGTGGGATTATTCGGGCTTAACATGAGCATCTTACATACAGAAGAAAGGTTTATCTCCACCGCATTAGGACAACCACTTTTCAACTTATCCATGATAATCTCTTTACTCATATTTGGATTCAAACTCCATCAAGAATCCCTTGCACTCATAATAGGTGTATGGGCGGGTGGTCTTGCTCTTCTGTTCGGACAGATAATCGAGATAAATCGATTGGGATATAAGGCAATCAATCTCCGCCCTACATTCCATCCCGGCATAAAACGGATCCTCTACTTGCTGGGACCACGGGTCTTGGGGACGATTATCTATCACCTGAACATCTTAGCGGATACGATTCTGGCATCTCTGTCGTCTATCGTGGGAGAGGGTGGTATTGCTGGTATCTACTATGCCAACAGGTTAATGCAGTTTCCCCTTGCCCTCTTCTCTGTTTCTGTAGCCCAGGCAACCCTCCCTCGCCTATCTCATCTCTCTCACCAAAACCCAGAACAAATCTCGTCCACATTTCGCCAATCACTGGAACTGGTCTTATTCCTCATCCTGCCATCAGCAGCGTTTCTGGCAGGTAGCAATCAAATGGTGGTGGATGTCTTGTTAGGTAGAGGGAGATTTGACCAGTTCTCGGTTGAAATCACAAGTTCGGTCCTCTTTTTCTACTCGCTCGGCCTGCCATTCTTTGCCGGAATAAAGATGTTAGTATCGGGTTTCCACTCTTTACAAGATACAAAGACACCGGTAAAGACCGCTGGTATTTCTTTGGTAATAAATATAATCCTTAACCTTATCCTGATGTTTCCACTGAGACTCGCTGGTTTAGCCTTGGCATCTTCTATCTCTGGAGGGATAAACTTTCTCCTTTTAACTGCACTATTCCAGCGCAGAGTAGGGTTCATTAGCAAAGAATTCCTCGTGGAGATAACCAAAATTGTTTTATCCTCTGCAATCGTATTCTTCCTTGTCTCATATCAGATAGGACATCAGTCAACATATACATGGACCGGTCTTCTGCGAGCCATCCTTGTTGGAGCAGGTGGATACCTGATAGGCTGTGGCTTATTCAAGATAAGGATGTGGCGATTTTTTATCCAGTGGGCAGTAAATAAGGCCTTCGGGAATGTCCGATACTATCGGTAATCCCAAAATACAGGAACTAAAAGAGAGGGTGAAGACGTTTCCTGACCTCCCCGGAGTATACATTATGTACAATCGGGAAGGAAAGATAATCTATGTCGGAAAGGCTGTCTCTCTTAAAAAACGCGTTAGTTCGTATTTCAGTTCCTCGTATAAAGGGCCTAAAACAGAGAAACTCCTCTCTGAGGTCTGGGATATACAATATCAAACTACTAAAGACGAAAGTCAGGCCCTTATCATGGAGGACAAACTCATCAAGGAGTCTCACCCTAAATACAACATTGCACTGCGAGATGACAAGACATACCCGATGCTTAGGATTGGATTAAAAGACGAAGGGCTGGTCCGAG
>JAMOOT010000139.1 GCA_027065215.1 Candidatus Omnitrophota bacterium
GGATTGTTAAACAGAATATTTGTGGTAGTTGATGATGAAATAAGCCTGCGAGTGGGTATTGTTGGATTAGAAGGGGCGGGGAAACGGCGGCTTTTAGAGGCATTGTGTGAGAAGGTAGAGGAGGTCTATAGAGAAGACTATCTCTCGCCGATCTTGAGAGGGGTCAAGATATGGAAGGGCCAACGAATAGAAATAGAAGTCTTGCCATCGATCTTGGGTGATTTCCCCCTGAGTATCAAAGAGGAGGCTGGTTTTGCCCTTGCGTTAGAAGGTGGATACGATCGGTTAGTCGTCTTAGGGAAAGAGGAGACATTAGAGAAGGATTTGCTGTTGGTTCAATACCTAATCGAGTTTGGCAAACAAGTCATCTTGGCAATAGACGGTAATGTGGAGACTGTGAATTTTAAAATTCTTGAAGAACTTTGTAGTGTTAAGGTGGTGCATATCTCAATAGAAAGGAGATATGGGCTGGAGACCCTTTTTGTAGAAGGGAGAGATGGATATAATAAAACACGTATGATTCCCCAATTGGAGGGATATGTTGAAGATTGCATAAGGGAGATTATTGCTTGGCTTTCTAATGAAAACTGTAGTTTAATTTATCCTTTGTCTGCAATAGTGCGTAAACTACTGGAGACTCCGCAAGACACAGAATTCTTTTTTAAACGCGAAGATGTACGCAAGGAATTGTATAATGTTATGCAACGTTATTCTCATAACTGTGAGCAAATATTGGGAGAGCCTGTGGCAAAGCATATATTTGAGCGTCGAACCTCCTTGATAAAAGGAGTGGTAACCTCTTCTCTTCGGCCTGAACGAATTAGGAGAAATATTCATAACACTAAGGATGGCCTCGTCTTTTTAGTAGGGCTGTTTTTATTTACCCTTGCGCTTATGTCCTTAATTCGTTATCCGTTAATATCCATCATTTCCTTTCTCACTCAATACCCCACTGGTAGTTGGCAGTATTTACTGGGGTTGATTGCCGTTCTGTTGGGTTTTGTTCCAGCGGTCTTTATGTTTTTTTTGTTGTTTTACTTTTTGTACGAAAGCAATTATATATATAGGATCGCCTTTGAATTAGATGGCCTTCTCCATTTATTTGGCCTGCATGGAGGGGCTTTGGTGCCTATAATTGCTGGCTTGGGATGCTCTATCCCTGCCGTTGAGATTGCTGATAGGCTTTTGTCAGGTAGAGATAGAATAAGCGTGTTGTTGAGTTTGCCTTTTAGTAATTGTATGGGAGTTTTATTGGTCTTTTCTGTTGTTTGCGCTGTAGCATTTTCGCCTCTAATGGCTGCTATGGTAATGTGGATATTGGTAGTTGCTTCAATATTTTATACCCTGTCTGTTGCCAGTGTAATAAGGTTTATTTTGGGGGCGCAAACGCTGGCCCCTCCTGACCCTATGTACTTTCCTGAAGTAAAGGTGGTTCCATTGGGTGCGGTCTTTGCCAATGCGCTTCGAGGAATAGGATTATATCTGAGAAAAGTGTTTATTTTTATTCTCCCTGTTATTGCTATTTTATGGTTTGGATATCGTTGGATAAATCCAGACAATCTGTTTCTCCTTAATAAGATTGGGGGGCCAATAGGATTGATGGGTTCGCAAGTCATTTCTTTATTAGTGGGATTAGTGGCAAAGGAATTAGTCCTTGTTTCACAATTCCTGTTTAGTCCAAGGCCAGTAATTTTACAGGGCATAGATTCGTGGAAGTGGCTCCTATTGGCTTTGTTCCTTTATCCCGGATGTCTGCCAGTTTATATTAAATTATCTCGGATATTGGATAGACGTCTGGTCTGGACAAGTTTTCTCTTTGGGGTATTAGGTGCGTATATTCTTATAACAGTGCTTAGATACATTGGGGGGTGGATGTGAGTAGATTATTTTTGTCTATCTTAATCTTTGCGGTGGCCTTTTTGTGTTGGCAGGATATGCTTTGGGCAGGTAGATTGCCCAAACTCCGTTATGACGTAAAATTAGGCCCCATTAGGATGGGCCATGCCGAGATAGAAGACCTTGGAGAAGAAGAGCATCCAGACTTGGGGCGAGTACGGCATTTACGGGTAAAAGTCCATACCTCGCAGTTCAAAGATCTTGAAGACATATATGCTGATCCGAATCATTTCGTCCCGTTAAGGGTAGACAGAGACCTGGTCTATCTGGGA
>JAMOOT010000140.1 GCA_027065215.1 Candidatus Omnitrophota bacterium
ATACTTTTGATTTGCTAATCTACTGATTGTAGATTCAGAGACTCCAATATATTTTGCAGCCTTTTTCATAGTTAATGGTTTCAAGTGGGCTGGACCACTTTCTACAAATTCTCTTTGATGTTGAGCCAGAAACTCGACTAACTGATAGAGGTTTTCTTCTCGTTCCTGCACTGCATTTATAAGATTTTTGGCCCGTTGAAGGTATGTGCGGAGAAATTCTTTTGCCTTCAAGTCATGGGCCTTTTTTAGGCTTTGCACATATTCCTGATTTATCTTGATCTTAGGGAGAAACCGATTACTAAGTCGTTCGATAACTATTTGGCCGTCTATTATCTTTATCTCGAATTCAGGTATGACAGAAATGGGTTCTTCTTTTTCGATTAGTGGCCTACTTTGGTATCGGTTAAGGTGGTTGGCGACCCAGTAGACCTGTTTTAATGGTATCTTCAATTCTCGTGCAATCTTGCGATAACGTCGCTTGATAAGGTCAAAAAATGCCTCATTTACAACTTTGTAGGTAGGGCTTTGTTCTCCTTCTTCTCGTTTTATTTGAATCAGCAAACATTCTTTTACATCTCTGGCACATATTCCTGCAGGGCCTATGTTTTGTATCAAGTGAATAATTGCGTTGACTGTGTTTATGTCGGTCTTAGTTTGGGATGCGATCTCTTCCAGTGAAATCTTTAAAAAACCATCTTGCGTTAGGTTGAATATAATAAACTCCAGGACGGGGTAATGTTCGGGAATGGTATGATTTCGCACTTCCTTTAAAAGGTGCTCTCTCCATGATTGCTTTGCCTTTAGTGGGATTTCTTTTTGTTCTTCCTGTGGGTATGTTATTTGATATTCTTCATTGATGGAAGAGAATAAAGCATCTATGAGTGCCTCATCTGGGTCAGTATTTTCGTCTAATTCTTGCTGTTCAATTTCTTCTGTAGGGACCTCTTCCAATAGAGGGTTTTGTTCCAATTCCTGTTCTAAATAAGATTTGAGTTCAATGATAGGCATTTGGATGAGTTTTACGAATTGTTGCATTTGGGGAGTGAGTTGAAGATCGGGTCTAATTTTTTGGCGTTGTGTTAGTTTTATGTCCATAATTGACTCATTCTAAAGGTTAGGGCTTGGAGGATATGTTCTGGTTTTATCTGGTCTGATCCTTCCAGATCAGCAATGGTTCTGCTGATCTTTATGACTTTATTGTGGGCTCGAGCTGATAACTGGAGTTGTTCCATTCCTTGTTTGAGTATATTTTTGCCTTCATCGGAAAGATTACAGTATCGCTTTATTTGTCGGTGAGTCATTTGACTATTCAATGAAATGCCACAGCGTCTGAATCGTTCTTTTTGGATGTTACGAGCGGCAATCACCCGTTCTCTTACGGTTGCAGAGGTCTCTTCCTGATGGTCTTCTTGGTGAAGGATGTTGGGATCTACATCAGTAACTTCTACCTGTAGATCGATTCTATCGATCAATGGGCCTGAGACCTTTTTTCGATAGCGTTGGACTTGGTATGGAGAACATGTGCAGGTCCTTTTTTTGCTGGTGTAATAACCACAAGGGCAAGGATTCATTGCGCAGACAAGTATGAATCTGGCTGGGAATTTAGTGCTGGTTCCAGCCCTGGCGATTCTGATAAATCCTTCTTCTAATGGTTCACGCAGGGCTTCCAAAACATCGCGTCGGAATTCTGGTAGTTCGTCCAAAAAGAGGACACCGTTATGAGATAAACTGATTTCTCCGGGGCGGGGAGGATTACCTCCTCCAACTATTGCAGGAGAACTGCTACTGTGATGTGGTGCGCGAAATGGGGGACAGGTGATTACGTGATTGCCTTCTAACAGGCCTGCGATGCTGTATATTCGAGTGGTTTCAATTATTTCCTCTCTCTCAAGTGGAGGGAGGATAGTTATCATACGGCGTGCAAGCATGGTTTTCCCTGATCCGGGGGGCCCAATCATTATTAGATTATGTCCGCCTGCTGCGCTTATTTCCAAGGCCTTTTTGGCTAATGCTTGTCCTTTTACCTCACTTAGATCCATTTCATATTCAGGTTCATTTACGATGTTTTCCTTCTCTTTGTAGGGTTCTGGGTTTGAAGAACGAAGGATTTCGATGGCTTC
>JAMOOT010000141.1 GCA_027065215.1 Candidatus Omnitrophota bacterium
TATAGCGGCAAAAGATAAGACAGTAGTAAGTTTGGTGGCCCGAGATATTATTGAGGCAATACCAGTTGTGTTGAGGTCCCTCTTTAATTAAGTGCGGTTTTTTAATATGCTTTTTGTTTTGGATGCCTATAATGTTATTGGGAAGTTAAAGTTGAGAGGTGAAGATTTGCGGCGTTCGTTTCTTCGTTATCTATTGCGTCATCCAATAAGTTTTTCTAAACACAATCGTATTGTGGTTGTGTTTGATGGCCCGCGAAATCCTGATATAATATTTGAATTTCCGATGTTTGAGATCATCTTTTCTGGAGAGGAAACGGCGGATCTCAAGATAAAGTATTTCTTGGAAAAAACACGACCCTCTTCTGGTATGGTAGTTAGTGATGATAGAGAGGTTAGATTTTATGCTCATAGGGCAGGGATAAAGTCTTTGTCGGTAGGTGAGTTTTTGTCTTGGAATGAAGAAGAGAAAGAGGAGGAAGCAGTTTTAGATAAAGAATTGAGTGAGCAGGATAAAAAAGAGATCAATGAAGAATTGGAGAGATTATGGCTAAGAAAAAAAGAGTCTTGAGCGGAATGAGGCCTACAGGGAGACTTCATTTAGGGCACTTAGTTGGGGCGTTGTCTAATTGGGTGCGCCTTCAAGAAAGTTACAATTGTTTGTTTATGATAGCCGATTGGCATGCGTTGATGAGCGAATATGAATATTATGAAAATTTAAATGAATATATAGTGGATAATGTGATAGATTGGTTGGCTTGTGGAATTTCTCCTGATGAGTCGATTATATTTTTGCAGTCAGAGGTTCAAGAACATCTTGACTTGTATCTGTTGTTTTCGATACTAACCCCAATGGGGTGGTTAGAGAGGTGTCCCACTTATAAGGAGCAGTTACAAAATCTCAAGAGGCGAAGTATCCAGACTCATGCCTTTATTGGTTATCCGGTGTTACAGGCAGCGGATATCCTCATCTATGAAGCAGAATTAGTTCCGGTAGGGGAGGATCAATTACCACATCTGGAATTGGCCCGAGAAATTGTGCGTAGGGCAAATTATTATTTTGGGGTAAATCTACCTGAACCTCAACCAATTTTGACTGAGGTCCCAAGGCTTCCCGGTTTAGACGGACGAAAGATGAGTAAAAGTTATGGCAACGTAATAAACATCTCTGAAGATCCAGATGAGATAAAGAGAAAAGTAGCAAAGATGATTACAGATCCTGCTCGAATAAGGAAAACCGATCCCGGACATCCTGATGTTTGTTCTGTGTTTATGTACCATAAGGTGTTTTCAAAGGATGAAGTTAATCAAATACGAAAAGATTGTCAGGCGGGGAAAATTGGGTGTGTGGAATGCAAGAAGAGGTTGGCGGATGCAATTATTAATGTCCTTACCCCAATTCAGGAAAAACGCCGAGAATTGGAAAAGAATAAAGATGTAGTTAGAGATATTATCCGCAGAGGGAATAATCAAGCCAGAGAAATAGCAGGGCGTGTTTGGAGAAAGATAAGGGAAAAAGTATGGGGATAGTCTTTGCTGATTTACATACTCATTCTTATTTTTCTGATGGAACACTTTCGCCTGCTGGTTTGGTTTCTCTTGCTAAGTTGCGGGGGATAGAAGTATTGGCTTTAACTGATCATGATACCACAGATGGAATAAAGGAGGCCCAAGAGGCGGGATCTTATTATGGAGTGCAGATAGTCCCTGGGGTGGAACTGAGTTGTGAGTACGATGGTATAGAAGTCCACGTCTTGGGATATTTTGTTGATGTCGATTCAGAGGATCTCCAACAGGTATTATCTCGACAGAGGAGTAGGCGCAAGGATAGAATGGCGCATATGTTAGAGAAACTTGCTAAGGCTGGGTTGAAAATAAGTTTGGATGAGGTATTGGACTTAGCACAGTTTGGAGTGGTTGGAAGGCCACATTTGGCTCAAGTGCTATTGCGGAGAGGTTATGTTAGAGATTTGCGAAGCGCATATGATTTGTATATAGGTCATAATAGGCCTTATTATGTGCCTACTTTGCGAATGGATGTTTCCGAGGCGGTAGATCTTATCCGAAGATCTGGCGGCCTTCCGGTATTGGCACATCCGATATTTAT